>NZ_CP060245.1:345689-608467 GCF_014252455.1 Blattabacterium cuenoti | reverse complement strand
AATTTTTAAATTTAAAAATTGAATTTTTTTTATTTCTTTATACTACAAAGAAAATTTATAATAAAAATTAATATCTATTTTATACTTCAATTAAATAAAAAAAATATAAAATTTTTTTAAGATAAAATTATTAAAAAATAATAGATAATTTGATCTAATTTTTTACAAATTATTATGAAATAAATATTATTATATTATGAATGAAATGATTGATAATTTTAATTTAAAAAAATGGATAACAATAACTATATTTTTAATTAGTAAATTTTTTTTATTTTTTATTTTATTAATTATTTTAGAATTAATTTTTAATAAAAGTATTCGTTTTATAGGAAAGAAAATTGTTATTTCGACTAATTTTCATTGGTATAATATTTTATATGAAAATAAAGTTTTTGATAGTTTAGCTCATTGTTTCACATTATTTATTGGATTTATTTTTATTTCTATTTTTTTTGAAAATTATCCTACTATTATTTTTTATATAAAAAAAATATTTGATATTGTTTTTGTATTAATTATTTTACAATTTTTAATTAGAGTGATTAATTCAATAATGAAAATCACTACTAATGAAAATAATCATCAAACAATAGCCGTACGTTCTTTTTTTCAATTATTAAAAATAATATTTATTATATTTTGTGTTTTAGTTATTATTTCTATTTTAACTAAAAATGATATTATTACAGTTTTAACAAGTTTAGGAGCTATAACAGCTATTGTGATATTAGTATTTAGAGATATAATTTTAGGATTTGTTTCAGGTGTACAAATGTCTTCAACAAAAATGATTAAAGTAGGTGATTGGATTGGTATTCATAAATATAATATAGAAGGAACTGTGAGAGAAATTAATTTAACTTCTGCAAAAATAGAAAATTTTGATAAAACTATTACCAGTGTCCCTACATATGATTTAATTTCTACAGCTGTTACTAATTTTGAAGTAATGCGTAAAAAAAATATACGAAGAATTAAAAAATCTATATTATTTAATATTCAATCATTTTATTTTTGTAATTCAGATAAATTAGAAAATTTTAAAAATTTTTATTTAATAAAAAATTATATTTATAAAAAAAAAAAAGAAATAGAAATTTTTAATAAAAAAAAAAATATTGATCTTACTTTGGATATTAATGGAAGAAGATTAACTAATCTTGGTCTTTTTCGTCAATATGCTTTAGAGTATTTATATCAACATCCTAAAATTTCTCAATCAGAAACTTTAATGGTAAGATATTTAGATCCTACTCCTTATGGATTACCTATAGAATTATATTGTTTTACAAAAACATCGGAATCTATAAAATATGAAGAAATACAAGCTAGTGTTTTTGATCATTTATTAACAGCATCTAAAGAATTTGATTTAAAAGTTACTCAAGTAACTTATTCAAGTAACTTCTAATTTTTATCAATAAATTATAATGGTTAAATTAAGTGTTAATTTAAATAAAATAGCCACATTAAGAAATGCAAGAGGAGGGAATATTCCTAATTTATTACAAATTGCTATAGATGTTCAAAAATTTGGAGCACAGGGGATAACACTTCATCCCCGTCCTGATGAAAGACATATTACTTATAAAGATGTTTATGATATTCATTCAATTATTACCACAGAATTAAATATTGAAGGGAATCCTATTGATAAATTTATGAAATTAGTATTAGATGTTGTACCAGATCAAGTTACATTGGTACCTGATTCAATTAATGCTATTACTTCAAATTCAGGATGGAATACTATTCGTTATAAAAATTTTTTAACTGAAAAAGTACATCAATTAAAAAATATTGGAATTCGTACTTCTATTTTTTTAGATCCTAATCCAAAATTAGTTTCATCTGTAGCTAAAATAGGTGCAGATAGAATAGAATTATATACTGGTCCTTTTTCTTTAGGATATGCTAATAATAAATTGAATAGTATAAATCCTTATATTATTACTGCAAAAGAAGCAAATAAACATCATTTATTAATAAACGCTGGACATGATTTAAATTTAGAAAATATTTCATTTTTAATAAAAAAAATACCAAATATCGTTGAAGTTTCTATAGGACATTCTTTAATTAGTGATTCTATTTATATGGGATTAGAAAAGACAATTCAAATGTATTTAAAAAAAATTAACCAATTTTATATAAAAGATAATTAAAAATTATGATTTTATATTCTAAAATTTTTGGAAATGGATTACCTATTTTAGTTTTTCATGGTTTATTTGGAAATGGAGATAATTGGATTTCTTTTGCTAAAAAATTTTCTAAAAATTATCAAGTACATTTAGTAGATATAAGAAATCATGGAAATAGTTTTTCTTCAAAAGAAATGAATTATGATCTTATATCTAAAGATATATTAAAATATATAAATCATTATAAATTAAAAAATATTATCATGTTAGGTCATTCTATGGGGGGGAAAGCAGTAATGCATTTTTCTTTAAGTTATCCATTGATTCCTAAAAAAATTATTATTGTAGATATTTCTCCTAGAGCTTATTTATTAAATAATAATAAAAATATTATTCAAATTTTAAAAAATGTAAATTTTAATATTATTAACACAAGAAAAGATCTTAATAATTTTTTAAAGCCTTTTATTAAAGATATTAAAATAAGATCTTTTTTTTCTAAATCTACTTTTATAAAAAAAAATGGAAAATTAGCATTTCGTTTTTTTTTATTTGGAATTGAAAAAAATTATTTTCATTTAATTCAAGAAAAAATAAATTATTCTAATACATATAACCATCCAATTTTATTTTTACGGGGAAAAAACTCCAATTATATACTGAATAAAGATTATTCTTTAATAAAAAAGTTTTTTCCTAAAGCTGAAATAATAATTATTAAAAAATCATCACATTGGATTCATATAGATAATCCTATAGATTTTTATAAAGTAATTGATAATTTTTTAACTTTAAATAAAATATAAAAAAATGATATTTGATTTTGAAATTATTAGAAATTTTTATTCTCATTTAAAATTTCGAATTAATAAAATTCGAAATATTATCAAACGTCCTATGACGTATTCAGAAAAAATTTTATATGCACATTTATTTAAAATTAATAAAAATAAAAAATATTATATACGTAATGAATATGATTTAAATTTTTTACCAGATCGTTTAGCTATGCAAGATGCTACAGCACAAATGACTTTACTTCAATTTATGAAAACTGGAAAAAATAAAGCTAAAATCCCAACTACTATACATTGTGATCATTTAATACAAGCGAAAGATGGATCAAAAATAGATTTAAAAAAATCTATAAAAAATAATGAAGAAGTTTATAATTTTTTAAAAAAGGCATCTAATAAGTATGGAATAGGATTTTGGAATCCTGGATCTGGAATTATTCATCAAATAATTTTAGAAAATTATGCATTTCCTGGAGGAATGATGGTGGGAACAGATTCTCATACTCCTAATGCAGGAGGATTAGGTATGTTAGCTATAGGAATAGGAGGAGCAGATGCAGTAGAATTACTATCTGGATTTTATTTAGAATTAAAAATTCCTAAAATTATTGGAGTTCATTTAAAAGGAAATTTAAATGGATGGACTTCTCCTAAAGATATAATTTTAAAATTATTAGGAATGATAGGAGTTTCAGGAGCTACAGGTTGTATAATTGAATATTTTGGAAAAGGTATAAAAAATATTTCTTGTACAGGAAAAGCAACTATATGTAATATGGGAGCTGAATTAGGTGCTACATCATCTATATTTCCATATGATCAATCTATGAAAGATTTTTTATATAAAAGTAGAAGAAAAAAAATATCTAAAATTTCTGATACAATAAATAATTTTTTAAAAGCAGATAATGAAGTATATGAATATCCAAATAAATATTATGATCAAGTATTAACAATAGATTTATGTTCATTAGAACCGTATATTAATGGGCCTTTTACTCCTGATCGTGCTATTCCTATATCTAAAATGAAAGAGGAAATAAAAAAAAATAATTGGCCAGTGAAAATAAAAGTAGGGTTAATTGGTTCTTGTACAAATTCTTCTTATGAAGATTTCTCAAAAGCAATATCTATTTTGAAACAAGCAAAAAAAAAAAAATTAAAAATTGTATCTGAATATTTAATTACACCAGGATCTAATATAATTAATAATTTTTTAAAAAAAAAAGGATTTATTTCTATTTTTAAAGATTTTGGTGCTAAAATATTTTCCAATTCTTGTGGTCCTTGTATTGGAAAATGGGATAGAAAACAAAATATGAAAAAAAATAATACCATTATTCATTCTTTTAATAGAAATTTTTTATCTCGTAATGATGGTAATCCAAATACTCATGCTTTTATTGCTTCTCCTGAAATTGTTACTGCTTTAATATTTTCTGGAAAATTAACTTTTAATCCTATAAAAGATAAATTAAAAAATGAAAAAGGAGAATATGTAAAATTTGAAAAACCTATATCTGAAAATACTCCATTTTTTAAAAATTTAAAGTTAAAAGAATTAGGATATGAAAATGATAATAATAAAAAAAAAAGATATTTATCTTTGGATATTGATGTTCATTCAGAAAGATTACAAGTTTTGTCGTCATTTCCTGCTTGGAATAAAAAAAATTTATTAAATGTTAGGCTTTTAATTAAAGTAAAAGGAAAATGTACTACTGATCATATTTCTATGGCAGGTAAATGGTTAAAATATAGAGGACATTTAGAAAAAATTTCTGATAATTTATTAATTGGAGCTGTTAATTATTTTAATAATAAAACAAATTATATAAAAAATTTTTTAACAGGAAATTATGAGTCTGTTCCTGAAACGGCAAAATTATATAAAAATAATAAAATATCTAGTATAATTGTTGGAGAGGAGAATTATGGAGAAGGGTCTTCTAGAGAACATGCAGCAATGGAACCACGTTTTTTAGGTGTTATTGCCGTAATTGTTAAATCTTTTTCAAGAATACATGAAATAAATTTAAAAAAACAAGGTATTTTGGCTGTTAGTTTTTTAAATAAATCTGATTATGATAAAATACATGAAGATGATATTTTCCATTTTTATATAAAAGATTTTTGTCCAAAAAAAAATATTTTTGTAAAAATAATTCATTATAATGGAAGTTCAGAAACTATAATTGTTCAACATTCTTATAATAATAAACAAATTCAATGGTTTAAATATGGTTCTTTTTTAAACTTTATGAAAAAAAATAATTAATTGATATGAAATTTTTAAAAATTTTTATTTTAAGTGGTATTTTTTTTTATCAAAAAGGAATATCTCCTTTAATAGGAAAAAATTGTAGATATATTCCATCTTGTTCAAATTATATGAAACAATCATTATTAAAATACAATATAATTACAGCTTTTTTTATGATTTTTAAAAGAATTATCCGATGTCATCCATGGGGAAATAAAGGATATGATCCAATTAAATAAAATTTTATGATTTTATTTATGTTAAATTATATTAATTGGGATCCTATAAATAAATTTAATTTAGGTAAAGGAATATCTATTCATATTTATAGTTTAATGTTTATTATTTCTTTTATTATAGGATGGTATATTATGAAATTGATTTATAAAATTGATAATGTTCCTAAAGAATATTTAGATTCTCTATTTATATATACCGTTTTAGGGACTATTATAGGAGCTAGATTAGGACAAGTTTTTTTTTATGATTTATCATATTTTTATGATCATTGGATAGAAGCTATTCTCCCTATAAGAGAAAATCCTAATCATTATTTATTAGGAAGGATAAAAGGATATGAATTTATTGGATATAGAGGATTATCTAGTCATGGAGCTACTATAGGAATTATTTTTTCTAGTTTTTTTTATAGTAAAAAAATATTAAAAAAATCATTTTTTTGGATTTGTGATAGATTATGTATTGTCGTTACATTAGCTGCTGTTTTTATTAGAATAGGTAATTTTTTTAATTCAGAAATAGTAGGAAAACCATCTATTCCAATTTTACCTTGGTCTGTCAAATTTATACAAATGGATACAGGATATGGAGATATAATTCCTAGACATCCTACTCAAATATATGAATCAATTATTTATTTTTGTATTTTTTTATTATTGTGGTTTTTATATAAAAAAAAAAATATTAAAAAAGATATTGGATATATATCTGGAATATTTTTTATTATACTTTGGTCTTCTCGTTTTTTATTAGAATTTATAAAAGAACCACAAGGAGAAGAAATGATTCATTTATTTAATTTAAATACTGGACAATGGCTTAGCATTCCATGTATTATTTTTGGTATATTAATTTTTTATTTATCAAGAATAAATTTTTTTTCATGAAAAAAATAAAATATTTATTATTTTTTTTATTTTTATTTTTGATATCTTCTGAAAAAATTGACAATGAAAATCAATTATTTTTTGATATAGGAGATATATTAGAAATACAATTTATAAAACATGGAGAATTATCTTTTATGAAAAAAAATTTTTTATTAAAAAAAATTGATATAGAAATAGCTTCTAATGATATAGAAAAAATGAATGGATTAATGTACCGATCATTTATGAATGAAAATAGAGGAATGTTATTTATTTTGAAAAAAAAAGAAATTCAAAAAATGAATATAAAAAATATTCGAATTCCTTTAGATATTATCTATATTGATGAATCAAATACTATAATTTTTATTCAAAAATATGTCTCTCCTATGAGAGAGATATACTCTGTAAATAATTTAAAATTAAAATATATTTTAGAAATTAATGCAGGAATGTCTGATCGTTGGGGAATTAAAAAAGAAAAAACTAAAATTTATTTAAACAAATATTAGATATAAATTTATAAAAAAAATATTATGGTTTTTATATCAAATCAAGCTAAAAATAAATTAATTTCTCTTTTAAAACAAGAAGGATTATCTCAAGATATTTATTTTATTAGATTAGGAGTAAAAAATGGAGGATGTTCTGGTTTATCCTATCAACTTACTTTTGATAAAAAACAAAAAAAAGAAGATCAATTATTTCAAAATCAAGAAATAAAAATTTTAATAGATAAAAATAGTTTACCCTATTTAATAGGAACTACATTAGAATATTCAGATGGATTAAATGGAAAAGGTTTTTATTTTAAAAATCCTAATGCAAAACATACTTGTGGTTGTGGAAAAAGTTTTTCTTCGTAAGAATCATTATGAAAAAAAAAAATAAAATATTAGAAACTTTTACTAAGTCTGAATATAAATATGGATTTTATACACCTATAAAATCTGATAAAATTCCTATAGGGTTAAATGAAAATATTATTAAAAAAATATCAGAAAAAAAAAAAGAACCTATATGG
The DNA here is from genome assembly GCF_014252455.1 of Blattabacterium cuenoti. GTDB lineage: Bacteria > Bacteroidota > Bacteroidia > Flavobacteriales > Blattabacteriaceae > Blattabacterium > Blattabacterium cuenoti_R. The sequence goes on along the minus strand of NZ_CP060245.1, from coordinate 601,127 downwards.
ATGTTAAATTGGAGATTAGAATCCTATTCAATATGGAAAAAAATGAAAGAACCAAAATGGGCTAATATTAAATATATTACTCCTAATTATCAAAAAATTAGTTATTATTCTGCTCCTAAAAAAAAAATAGATTTAAATAATCTAGATATAGAATTATTAGAAACATTTAATAAATTAGGAGTCCCTATTAAAAATAAAGCTAAAATTGCTACAGATTTAGTATTAGATTCTATATCTTTAGCTACTACATTTCAAAATGAATTAAAAAAAAAAGGAATTATTTTTTGTTCTATTAATGAAGCTTTAAAAAAATATCCAGATATTGTAAAAAAATATTTAGGAACTGTAGTTTCAAAAAAAGATAATTTTTATGCAGCTTTAAATTCTGCGGTATTTTCAGATGGTTCTTTTTGTTATATTCCAAAAGGAATTCGTTGTCCTATGGAATTATCTACATATTTTCGTATTAATGAAAGTGGAACTGGACAATTTGAAAGAACTTTAATTATTGCAGATAAAGGATCTTATGTAAGTTATTTAGAAGGATGTACTGCTACACAAAGAAAAGAGAATCAATTACATGCTGCTGTAGTAGAAATTATTGCACTAGAAAATTCTGAAATTAAATATTCTACTGTGCAAAATTGGTTTCCTGGAAATAAAAAAGGAGAAGGAGGCGTTTTTAATTTTGTTACAAAACGTGGATTATGTGAAAAAAAAGCTAAAATATCTTGGATTCAAGTAGAAACTGGGTCTTCTATTACATGGAAATATCCATCTTGTATTTTAAAAGGAGATTATTCTATGGGAGAATTTTATTCTTTAGCCTTAACTAAGAATTTTCAACAAGCCGATACAGGTACGAAAATGATTCATATTGGAAAAAAAACTAAAAGTGTAATTATATCTAAAGGTATATCTGCGGGGAAAGCAAATAATAATTATAGAGGATTAGTAAAAATTTTTTCTACAGCAAAAAAATCAAGAAATTTTTCTCAATGTGATTCTTTATTAATAGGGAATGAATGTGGAGCACATACTTTTCCATATATCAATGTATATAACTCTACATCTAGAGTAGAACATGAAGCTTCTACTTCAAAAATAGGAGAAGATCAAATATTTTATTGTAATCAAAGGGGAATTAATACAGAAAAAGCAATCTCTCTTATTGTTTATGGATTTAGTAATGAAGTTTTAAAAAAATTACCTATGGAATTTTCAATAGAAGCTCAAAAACTTTTAGAAATTTCTTTAGAAGGATCTGTTGGATAAATAATAATTAACTATGTTAAGTATAGATAATTTACATGTTTCTGTAAAAGAAAAAAAAATTCTTAAAGGAGTTAATTTAAAAATTAAATCAGGAGAAATTCATGTTCTAATGGGACCAAATGGATCTGGAAAAAGTACATTAGCTTCTGTAATAACTGGAAAAAAAGAATATGATATAACTGAAGGAAATATTTATTTTAAAAATAAAAATTTAAAAAATTTTTCTCCTGAAAAACGTGCTCATTTAGGAATTTTTCAATCTTTTCAAAATCCTATAGAAATACCTGGAATTTCTGTGATTAATTTTATTAGAACAGCAATTAATGAATCTAGAAAATCACGAGGATTAGATAAAATGTCTGCGAAAGAAATACTTTTTACAATGAAAGAAAAATCTATTCAATTAAAAATGGAAAAAAATTTTTTATATAGATCTTTAAATGAGGGCTTTTCAGGAGGAGAAAAAAAAATAAATGAAATATTTCAAATGTCTATGTTAGATCCTTTATTATCTATTTTAGATGAAGTAGATTCTGGTTTAGATATAGATTCTTTACGAATTGTATCAAAAGTTATTAATGTATTAAAAAATAATAAAAATTCTATTTTAATTATTACTCATTATAAAAGATTTTTAGATTATTTATTATCAGATTATATTGTACATATTTTATATAATGGAAAAATTGTTCAATCAGGAAATCAAAAATTATCTAGTAAATTAGAAAAAAAAGGATATGATTGGATTAAAAAAAAATAAAATATTAATTAATGTTTTTAATAGATAAAATTCTTTCTTTTTTTTCTGAAAAAAATTATGAAGGAGAATCATTTTATATATCTAATTTAAGACGTAAATCTATTGATCTTTTTATAAAAAAAGGATTATCATATAAAGAAGAAAAATGGATAAATCCAAAAATTGAGTCATTTTTTAATAAAAATTATCATTTTTATTCTAAAAATAAAATAAATAAATTAGAATATCATTTGATTAAAAAATTTATTATAAATAATAAACAATCTTTTCTTTTAATTTTTATTGATGGACAATATAATCCTTGTCTTTCTTATAATAATACATATAAGAAAAATAAAAAAATTGTTTTATCTAATATTGCATCACAAAAAGAAGAAATAATAAAAAATTTTTATGGAAAATTATCATATAAATATGATGTTTTTAAAATTTTAAATACTATCTTTTCAAAAGATGGAGTTTATATTAATATTCCTGATAATGTTATTTTAGAAAAACCAATAGAAATAATATATATTTTTACAGGAAAAGTATCAAAAATTCTATTCTATCCTAGAAATTTAATTATAGTAGGAAAATCTTCTTATGTAAAAATAATTGAACATCATCAATGTTTAAAAAAACATTTATTATTTAATAATTCTGTAAGTGAAATTTATGCTAGTAATAATAGTCAAATAGATTATTATAAAATTCAAAATGATATAAATGATTTAAATTTGATAGATAATACATCTATCAAACAAAATAGTCATAGTAAATGCTCAATTTATACTTTTTCTTTAAAAGGAAAAAATATTAAAAATAATTTAAATTTTTATTCACATGGAAAAAATACATATTCTTATTTATATGGAATTTCTCTTTTATCCAAAAAACAATTTGTATCTCATCAAACTTTAATAGATCATTTATATTCAAATTCTTATAGTTTTCAATTATATAAAAATATTTTATGGGATGAATCTACAAGTATTTTTAATGGTAAAATATTTGTTAATAAATATGTTAAAAATATTAATGCTTTTCAAAAAAATAATAATATACTTCTTTCAGATAAAGCTATTATCTATGTTAAACCTCAATTAGAAATTTTTTCAAATAATGTAAAATGTTCACATGGATGTACAATAGGAAATTGTTCTGAAAATGAATTATTTTATCTACAATCAAGAGGTATTTCTGAAAAAGAAAGTAGAATTTTATTATTACTTTCTTTTTTAGAAGAAATATTAAAAAATATGAATATTTTAAAATTAAAAAATTTTATTTATAAAATAATAAAAAAAAAATTAAATATATATTTATAATAATTATATGTTTTCAGAAAAACAAATTCAAGAAATTAGAAATCAATTTCCAATTTTAAAAAAAAAAATATATTCAAATCCTTTAGTTTATATAGATAATGCGGCTACGACTCAAAAACCTTTAAAAGTTATTAAAGCATCTCAAAATTATTATACTAAAATTAATTCTAATGTTCATCGAGCAACACATTTTCTTAGTCAAGAATCTACTCTACAGGTAGAATTAGTTAGAAAAAAAATTCAAAAATTTATTCATGCCAAAAATGATTCAGAAATTATTTTTACTAAAGGAACTACAGAATCTATTAATTTAGTAGCATCTAGTATCAATTTTTTAATAAAAAAAGGGGATGAAATAATTATTTCTTATCTTGAACATCATTCTAATATTGTTCCATGGCAAATTCTTTGTAAAAAAAAAGAAGCATTTTTAAAAATTATTTCTCTTAATAAAGATGGATGTTTAAATTTTAAAGATTTTGAATTATTAATTTCAAAAAAAACAAAATTAGTTTCTATTAGTCATATATCTAATGTTTTAGGAATTATAAATTCTATAAAAGATATTATAGATTTATCACATAAATATGGATCTTTAGTTTTAATTGATGGTGCACAAGTCCCATCTAATATAGATTTAGATGTACAAAAATTAAATACGGATTTTTATGTTTTTTCTGCACATAAAATGTATGGACCTACTGGTATTGGTATTTTATATGGAAAAGAAAAAATATTAGATCTTCTTTATCCTTATCAATCAGGTGGAGAAATGATTAAAAATGTTAATTTTAAAAAAACTACTTATTCTGATTTACCATTTAAATTTGAAGCAGGAACACCAAATATAGAAGGAATTATAGTTTGGGGTGCAGCTATAGATTTTGTAGAAAAAATAGGAGTAAAAAATATACAATTTTATAAAGAAAAACTAATTAAGTATGCAATAAAATGTTTAAGTAGTATTGATGGAATTAAATTTTATGGATCTATTAATTATAAAAAAAAATCTAGTATTATTTCTTTTAATTTAAATAAATTACATTATTTTGATGTAGGAAGTATTTTAGATCGTTTAGGAATTGCTGTTCGTACAGGACATCTTTGTGCTCAACCTTTAATGAATTTTTTTAACGTTACAGGAATGATTCGTGCTAGTTTTTCTATATATAATACTTTTGAAGAAATAAATTATTTACGAGATGGTCTTTTAAAAGCTAAAAAAATTTTATTAAATACTTAAAATTTTATGATATACGCAATTGTTAATATTTTAGGGAAACAATTTAAACTTATTCAAGATAAATATGTTTATATTCCTAAATATTCTAATAAAAATATAGAAGAAAAAATTTTTTTCAAACAGGTTTTTTTATTTTATAAAAATGGAGAAATTCAAATAGGTAAACCTTTTTTAAAAAATATTCATGTAGAAGTTAAAATTCTAAAACATTTAAAAGGAAAAAAAATAATTATTTTTAAAAAAAAAAGAAGAAAAGGTTATAAAGTAAAAAATGGATTTCGACCTAGTTTTACAAAAATTCAAGTAATTTCATTTTTAGAAAAATAAAAAAAATAATAATTTAATTAAAATGGCTCATAAAAAAGGTTCAGGAAGTTCGAGAAATGGACGTGACTCAAAAGGTAGAAGGTTAGGTATTAAAATTTATGGGAATCAATATGTTAAATCTGGGTATATTATTGTTCGACAAAGAGGGACAAAACATTTTCCTGGAAAAAATATTGGAATAGGAAAAGATCATACTTTATATGCGATAAAAGATGGTTTTGTTTGTTTTAAAAAAACAAAAAATGATAGATCTGTTGTTTCTATTTTAGAAAAAAAATAATTAGACTGGGTAGTTCAATTGGATAGAACAACAGTTTCCTAAACTGTAAGTTGTGGGTTCGAATCCCTCCTCGGTCATTATTAAAAAAAATGGTCCCAGCTGGATTTGAACCAGCGACTCCCTGATTATGAGTCAGGTGCTCTAACCAACTGAGCTATGGGACCTAAAATAAAATTAAAATTTAAAAAAAAGAAAATAAATGCAATTTTACAAAAAAATTTTTCCTATTACAAATTTTAGTATTAAAAAATTTTAATATTTATTTTTAATATAATAAAAAATGAATTCTATTAAAAATAAAAAATTATCCTCTTTGTTTTATATAGAAATAGCAGAAATTCTTCAAAAAGAATTTCATAATAAAATTGAAAATAAAAAAGGTTTTTTTATAACTTTAATAAAAGTGTGTATAAATTCTAATATGGAATATTTAAAAGTATATATAGGAATATATCCTTTTTTAGATCAAAATATTGTAAAAGAAATATGTTCAAAATCTAAAATTTATAGGAAAAAATTATCTCAAAAACTTAGATATCGTGTAAAAAAAATTCCTATATTACATTTTTATATAACATAACATTATATATTATCAATTATTATAAATAATATGTTTTTAAAGGAATTGATGCTTCTACGTTAGAAAAAATATCTTTAGCTTCTTTTTCAAATTCTTTAAGATTAGGAAATCTATGAGAATAATGCCCTAATAATAATTTTTTTACTTTCGCTTTTTTAGCGATATAAGCTGCTTGATAGGCTGTAGAATGTCCTGTATGTCTTGCTCTTTTTTCTTCTTTTTTTAAAAAAGTAGATTCATGATATAATAAATCGACATATTTTATTTGTTCAATAATCGGAATATAATAAGATGTATCTGAACAAAAAGCATAAGATAATATTTTAGGAGGATCCAATGTTAATTGATTATTAGGGATAATTTTTCCTTCATTAGTAATAAAATTTTTTCCAATTTTTAAATTTTTATAATCTTTTATTTGAATAGAAGGTATTTTATTTATTTTTTCCATATTTAATTTTCTATTACTAATTTTTTCTTTGAAAAGAAAACCATTAGCATAAATTCTATGTTTTAATGGAATAGTATAAATTTCTATTAATTCATTATCCATTATTTTTTCTAATTTATATGAAGATAATTCTATATATTCAATAGAATATTTTAGTCTTGTATAAGACCATTTGAAATGAGTAGAAATAATTTCTTTTAATCCTTTTGGAGCATAAATATTTATAGATTTTTCTCTTCCTAATAAATGAAAAGTCGATAACAATCCAATTAATCCAAAAAAATGATCTCCATGTAAATGAGATATAAATATATTTACAATTTTATTAAATTTAATTTTAGATTTTCTTAATTGAACTTGAGTCCCTTCTCCACAATCAATAAGAAAATAAAATCCTTTCATTTTTAATATTTGAGCTGTTGGATAAAATTTTTTTGTAGGAATTGAAGAGTGACATCCTAAAATAGTTAATGAAGGTTTTTCCATAAAATATATAAGGCAATGTTATATAACATAATTTTATTTTTTTTTCATAATTTTTTTATTTTTTTTATAAAATAAAAACTAATAATTATAAAAAAATTAATAATTAAAAATACTAAAAAATTAAAATTTTTAAAAAAAATAATATTCTCATTTTTAATAAAAAAAAACATAGTAAATAAAGCCAAAGCATTATTAAATATATGAAGTAATATACAATCTATAATAGATGTAGTTGTAAAATAAATAAATCCGATAAAACTTCCAATAATTAATCCTCCTACAAATTGCCAAGGATTCATATGTGTTAATCCAAATAAAAATGAAGAAAATAAAATAGCTTTTAATGGATGTATTTTATTTTTTAACATTCCATTTAAAATAATGCCTCTAAAAAGAATTTCTTCACATATAGGGGCTAATAATATTGTAGTAGAAAAAAAAGGAATAGGATTTTTAGATTCTTCTTTTAAAAAAGATTCAATTTCTTTATACATATTTCCTAATATTGGTCCTTCTTTTGGAACAAAAGAAGTGATATAATCATTAATTAATATTAAAAAAAACATTATACAAAAAAAAAGTATATAAATATACCATGGAGAAATTTTTAAAGTTAAATCTAAAATAAGATTATTTTTTTGTATTTTATAAGATATAAAAAGAAATAATAAAATAAAGGGAATTGTATATAATATTGCGAATACTATACTTTCAGGTAAATTTATAGAAATTAATAAATTTCTAAAAATTATATTAAAAAAATTTAAAATAGTAAATACTACAATTAGTATAGATGCTTCTATATAATTCATTTTAAAATAATTCTTCATAATTCATAAAATTCATTCGTTATATATAATATATATTTTATTAAACTTTTTAATAAAAAAAAATTATTATGTTGGATTTTAATATAAATTTTTTATTTCAAGATTACAATAATATTAAAAATAGAAATATTCCTTCTTCTAGATTTTTTCCATATTCAAAATTATTAAAAATAATAAAAGAATATGAAAATATATGTTCTATTCTTCCTATAGGCTTATCTATAGAAAACAGAAAAATATTTAAATTGAAATGGGGTAATGGAAATTATAAAATTTTTATTTGGTCTCAAATGCATGGTAATGAAACTACAGGGACAAAAGCTATGTTTGATCTTTTATATTTTTTTTTAAAAGAAAAAAATAATGATTTAGTTAAATTTTTTAAAAAAAATTTAACTATTTTTTTTATTCCTATATTAAATCCTGATGGATCTGAAATTTTTCAAAGAAGAAATGCAATTAATATTGATTTAAATAGAGATGCTATACGTTTACAATCTCCAGAAATTAAAATATTAATACATGAAATTTATGTTCATAAACCTAATATTTTATTTAATTTACATGATCAAAGAAGTATTTATAATATTGGAGATAAATTTTTTAATCCTGCTATTTTATCTTTTTTATCCCCTTATGTAGAAAAAGATGAAAAAATATTTTTTAAAAGTAAACAATCTATGGGTTTAATTTCTTCTATTGAAAAAAATATGAAATTTTTTTTACCAAAAAAAGGGGCTATTGGTAGATTTTCTAATGAAATATATCCTACAGCTATTGGAGATAATTTACAAAAAAAAGGTTTTCCATGTATTCTTTTTGAAGCTGGAAATTTACCTAATGATCCTCACAAAGAAATTATTAGAAAATATCAAGCTTTATCTTTAATAATAAGTTTTTATTTACTTTCAAAAAATGAAGAATATCTTGAAAAAGAATATTTAGATTATTTTTCTATTCCTGAAAATAAAAAAAAATTATTAGATAAAATTTTTAGAAATGTTCAGATACAAAAAGGAAAATATCAATTTTTGGTAGATATAGGAATAAGAAATATCGATCATTTTGATTTTATTAAAAAAAATATTCATATAATTTATAAAATTGTAGATATAGGTGATTTATCAAATTTTTTTGCATATAAAGAAATTTTTTGTAATAGAAAAAATTTTTTTCCTAAAATAGGAAAAATAAAATTATTTGATTTTTTATAAGTTTTATTTTTTAAAAAAAGAAACTGTTAATTTTTTTCTTCTTTTTTTTCTTCTTCTAGAGAAAATATTTTTTCCATTTTTTGTATTCATTCTTTTTAAAAAACCATGAATATTCATTTTTTTTCTATTAGAAGGTTGATAAGTCCTTTTCATAAAAAATCAATTTAAAAATTATTAAAAATAAATATAATTTTTTTTATATAAAAAGGAAAATATAATAAAATTATACCAATAATAAAACCTATTAAAAAAAAATAAAAACGTCTCCAAAAAGTCATTAAAAAATAATATTTCAAATTTAATTGAAAAAAAATTTAATAAAATTATGAATATTTTTTATAAATTTTATAAAAATAATTATAAAATAATTTAATTTAAATTAAAAAAATAATAATCAAAAATAATTAGATGTTAAAAAAAAAAGAAAATATTGATTTTGATTTAACCAAAAAACCTATTTTTGATATTAATCAAATTATGAGAATTCTTCCACATAAACCACCATTTCTTTTAGTAGATAAAATTTTATATATCACAGATAATTATATTATAGGTATTAAAAATATTACTATTAATGAATATTTTTTTATAGGTCATTTTCCAAATGAACCTATCATGCCTGGAGTATTACAAATAGAAGCTATAGGGCAAGTTGGTGGGGTTTTTGTTTTAAGTAAATTGAAAAATCCAGAATATTATTCTACTTATTTTTTAAAAATAGATAAAGTTAAATTTAAAAAAAAAATAATTCCTGGTGATTTATTAGTATTAAAAGTAGATTTATTAGATCCTATTAGAAGAGGTATTATTCATATGAAAGGAAAAGGTTATGTAAATACAAAACTTGTAGTTGAAGCTATTGTGATGGCAAAATTAGTAAAAAATGAAATAAAAAATAATGTATATAAATATTAAAAAAGGATATCCATTTATACGAAAAAAATTGAAAAATATTCAATTTTTAAAAAATAGTAAATCTTATATAGAAAGAATAAGTAATTATAATAATAATTAGTTGAATATGTATTATGAGTATTTTAATAAATGAAAATAATAGAGTAATTGTACAAGGATTAACAGGAAAAGAAGGTTTATTTCATACTGAACAAATGATTCATTATGGAACTTCTATAGTTGGCGGAGTTACACCAGGAAAAGGTGGAAAAATTTATTTAGGTATTCCTATTTTTAACACTATGTATGATGCTGTTAATGAAACTAATGGAGATATTAGTGTTATTTTTGTTCCATCAGAATTTGCTTCAGATGCTATTATGGAAGCTATTAGTGTTGATATTAAATTAATTATTTGTATTACAGAAGGAATTCCTGTATCTGATATGATGAAAGTAAAATATTTCTTAAAAAGAAAAAAATCAAAGTTAATAGGACCAAATTGTCCTGGAATTATTTCCGTTAAAAAATCTAAAGTAGGAATTATGCCAAATTTAGTATTTAAAAAAAAAGGAAAAATAGGAATTATTTCTAGATCTGGGACTCTTACTTATGAAGCAGCTGATCAAATAGTAAAATATGGATATGGAATTTCTACTGCTATTGGGATAGGAGGAGATTCTGTAATTGGAATGAATATTAAAGATATTTTAAAATTATTTTTAGAAGATATTGAAACAGAATGTATTGTTATAATAGGAGAAATAGGAGGTAAATTAGAAATAGATGCTGCAGAATGGATTAAAAATAATAAAAAACAAAATAAAAAACCAATAATAGGTTTTATTGCAGGTAAAACTGCTCCTATAGGACAAAAAATGGGGCATGCTGGTGCTATTATTGGTAAAAAAATTGAAATGGCAGAAGTAAAAATGAGTATTATGAAAAAATGTGGAATTCATATAGTAACATCCCCTGCAGATATAGGAATGAAAGTTAATCAAATTCTATCTCAATGATTTTTTTTAGTAAAAAAAAAGAAAAATTTTTGATAATTGGGTTAGGAAATACAGGAGATATATATCATAAAACAAGACATAATTTAGGTTTTTTTATTTTAGATAAAATTTTAGAAAAATATTTATTAATTTTTTCAAAAAAAAAATTAGGTTTTATTTCAGAATATATTTATAAAGAAAAAAAAATTTTTTTTTTAAAACCATTGACTTATGTTAATGAAAGTGGAGTATCCGTTAAATATTGGATGAATAAAGAAAATATTTCTATTAATAATATTCTTATTATATCTGATGATATTTATCTTAAATTTGGATATATTCGTTTACGAGGAAAAGGAGGTGATGGAGGACATAATGGATTAAAAAATATAGAAAAAGAATTAGGTAGTTCTCATTATCCAAGAATTCGTTTTGGTATTCAAAATAATTTATATATCAAAAAAAAGATAGATTATGTATTAGGGAATTGGAAAAAACAAGAATTAAAAAATATTGATTCTAAATTAGAAATTGTTATACAAATTATATTTTCATTTGTTGGAAATGGATTACAAAAAACAATGAATTTATTTAATTATAAATTAAAAAAATAATCAAAGACCTTGTAGTTTAATTGGATAGAATATAGGATTCCGATTCCTATGGCATGGGTTCGACCCCCTTCAAGGTCGTTAAAAATAATTAATTATGTATGAATGATATTCGTAATTTTTGTATTATTGCTCATATAGATCATGGAAAAAGTACTTTAGCAGATCGTTTATTAGAATTTACAAAAACTATATTAGAATGTAATCGAAATCAATTATTAGATAATATGGATTTAGAACGAGAAAGGGGGATTACAATTAAAAGTCATGCTGTTCAAATGAAATATAAATTTAAAAATAAGATTTATACATTAAATTTAATCGATACCCCTGGACATGTAGATTTTTCATATGAAGTATCCCGTTCTATTAGTTCTTGTGAAGGAGCTTTATTAATAATAGATTGTACTAAAAGTGTACAAGCACAAACTATATCTAATTTAGATTTAGCATTAAAAAAAAATTTAATTATTATTCCAATTTTAAATAAAATTGATTTATATAATTTAAAATATGAAAATGTTATAGAAGAAATTGTAGATTTAGTTAAATGTAAATCTGAAGATATTATTTCTGCAAGTGCAAAAAAAGGTTTAGGAATTAAAAATATTTTGGATCAAATAATTATACGTATTCCTCCTCCAAATGGAGATTCTAATGCTCCCCTTCAAGCTATAATATTTGATTCTATATATAATCCATTTATTGGCGTAGTCATTTATTTAAGAATAATTAATGGTAGTTTAAAAACAGGACAAAAAATACGTTTTATGTCTACTGGACATATTCATATAGCTAATGAAATAGGCACATTAAAACTAAAACGTATTTCTAAAAAGATAATAAGAACTGGAGATGTGGGGTATATAGTAACTGGAATTAAAAATCCAAAAGAAGTAAAAGTAGGAGATACTCTTACAGATGCTCAAAATCCAGCATTAAATGCAATTAAAAGTTTTGAAGAAATTAAACCTATGGTTTTTGCAAGTATTTATCCATATAATTCTGAAAAATATGAAGAATTAAATTCTTCTATAGAAAAATTACAATTAAATGATGCCTCTTTTACCTTTACTCATGATTCTTCGCCAGCTTTAGGTTTTGGATTTCGTTGTGGTTTTTTAGGATTACTTCATATGGAAATTATTAGAGATCGTTTGCAACGTGAGTATGGAATTTCTATTATTATTACTATACCTAATGTTTCTTATAAAGTTTTTTTAAAAAATAAATTGAATAAATTTTTTATAATAAATAATCCTTCAGATTTTCCTGATATGGAAAAATTACAAAAGGTAGAAGAACCATATGTTATCGTTACTATTGTTAGTAAAAAAGAATATTTAGGGAATATAATTTCTTTATGTTTTGAAAAACGTGGGAATATGATTAAAAATCAACATTATTTAACATCAGAAAAAATTCAAATATTATTTGAAATGCCTTTATCTGAAATTATATTTGATTTTTATAATAAATTAAAAACTATATCTAGAGGATATGCATCTTTTGATTATAATTTTTTAAATTATAGAAAATCCGATTTAAAAAAAATTATTGTATTAATTAATCATCAAAAAATAGATCCTTTATCATTATTAGTTCATAAAGATAAAGCTTTTGTAATAGCAAAAAAAATATGTAAAGAATTATCTATTATTATTCCAAAACATCAATTTAGTATTCCTATTCAAGTTTCGATTTCTGGAAAAATTATAGCAAGAGAAACTATAAAAGCTTTAAGAAAAAATGTTACAGATAAATGTTATGGAGGAGATATTACTAGAAAACGTAAACTTTTAGAAAAACAAAAAAAAGGAAAGAAAAAAATGCGTCAAATAGGTAAAGTAGAAATACCTGCTTCTGCTTTTATTTCTTTTTTAAAAGTAAAAAATTAATAAAAAAAATAAAAAAATATGTCCGTAATTAAAATAGGAATTAATGGTCTTGGTAGAATAGGTAAATTAGTTTTGATGTCTTCTTTAAAAAGAAAAAATATCCAAGTAGTATGTATTAATGATTTAATCCCTATCCAATATATAGTTTATATGTTAAAATATGATTCTATTCATGGGCCTTTTAAAGGAGAGATTTGTATAGAAAAAGATAATTATTTGATTTTAAATGGAAAAAAAATAAAAGTAACTAATGAAAAAAATCCTGAAAATTTAAAATGGGGGCAATTTAATATAAAATATGTAGTAGAATCCACTGGTATTTTTTTAACTAGAAATTTAGCTAAAATACATATTCAATCAGGTGCTAAAAAAGTTATTTTATCAGCTCCTCCAAAAGAGGATAACATTCCTATGTATGTTATGGGAGTAAATCATGAAAATATTAAATTGGATAATCCTGATATTTTATCTAATGCATCTTGCACAACTAATTGTTTAGCTCCAATTGTTAAAGTTTTAAATGATAATTTTGGTGTATTAGAAGGATTAATGACGACTATACATGCTTCTACTTCTACTCAAAAAGTAGTAGATTCAGTTTCTTTAAAAGATTGGAGATCAGGACGATCTTCATTAGTTAATATTATTCCTTCATCTACAGGAGCGGCAAATGCTGTAGGTAAAATTATTCCAAGTTTAAATAAAAAATTAACGGGAATGGCTTTTAGAGTTCCAATTTCAAATGTTTCTGTATTAGATTTAACAGCATGTTTAAAAAAAGAAACTACTTATGAAAAAATTAAATATTATATGAAAAAATCATCTGAAACTACTTTAAAAGGTATTTTAGGGTATATAGAGGATGCTGTTGTTTCTACAGATTTTATAGGAGATAAAAGAATTTCTATTTTTGATGCTAATTCTAGTATTATGTTAAATCCTACTTTTATAAAAATTATATCTTGGTATGATAATGAAGTTGGTTATTCAAATAAATTAATAGATCTGATTCAGTATAGTTATAAAATGAATAATTAAGGAATATATTTTATATATATATACTTTTTTTTATATTTATTTGATTGAAAAATAAAATTTTTTATTCCATTACTAATCATTAAATATGGAGCTTTAATTTTTTTATTATATAAAGAAATTTGATCAAATGTTTTTTGTGTTAATAAAATATTTGGAGCTTTACATTCAATAATTATATATGGTTTTTTTCTAAAAAAAACTAAAATATCTAATCTTTTATTTAATTGATTAATTTTAAAAGGAAATTCTACTTTTATAGAAGAATATTTTTTTTTTTTTTTTAAAAAAAAAATTATATATTGACGAGTTATTTCTTCTTTAGTAAAAGAATAGAATTTTTTTCTAATCATACAATATATAAATATTTTATTGTTTATTTTTTTTAAATGTAAATGATTAATACAAAAATTAAAAATAGACATATCTTTAATAATAATAAAAAATTATTTATAATAGCTATTATTACTAAATTTTTTTTATGTTAAAAAGAAAAAAAATAAAAAATTGTGTAATTATTGGATCTGGTCCATCTGGATATACTGCAGCTATATATGCTTCTAGAGCTGATTTAAATCCTATTTTATTTGAAGGATTTCAACCAGGAGGGCAATTAACTATGACAACATATGTTGATAATTATCCTGGATTTTATAATGGAATTTATGGAAATAAATTAATGGAAAATTTAAAAAAACAAGCAGAACGTTTTAATAGTATTATTATATCTAAAACTATTACTAAAGTAAAATTATCTAACGAAATAGGAGGATTACATCGTATTCAAATAGAAAATGAAAATTATATAGAAAGTAAAGGAATTATTATTGCTACAGGATCTAAACCGAGATTTTTAGGAATAGATAAAGAAAAAAAATTTATGGGATTAGGAATTTCTTTTTGTGCAACTTGTGATGGATTCTTTCATAAAGAAAAAGATGTCGCTATTATAGGAGGTGGAGATACTGCTTTAGAAGAAGCTATTTTTTTATCAAAAATTTGTAAAAATATATATTTAATAGTTAGAAAAAATTACTTTAAAGCATCTAAATTTTTACAAAAAAAAATTTTAAAAATAAAAAATATTAATATTTATTTTGGTTTTAAAATTATAGAAATTTTTGGAAATAATTTTTTAGAAGGTATTAAAATTTTTAATAAAAAAAATAAAATTAATAAAAGTATTTTTATTAGTGGTTTATTTATTTCTATTGGTCATGATCCTAATACGGATTTATTTAAAAATCAATTAAAATTAGATGAAAAAGGTTTTATTTTTGTTAAAAAAGGAACTACTTGTACTAATAAACCAGGTGTATTTGCTGCGGGAGATGTACAAGATTCTATTTATCGTCAAGCGATTACTTCTGCTGGAACTGGATGTATGGCCGCTTTAGATTTAGAAAGATATTTATATTTTTGTTGTTAAAAAAAAATTATTATTTTTTTATGAAAAAAAATGATTATTTTTTACATTTTTTAATATCACATGCCAAAAATTATGGTTTTATTTATCCATCTAGTGAAATTTATGGAGGATTAAATGCTATTTATGATTATGGACAATATGGTGTAGATTTAAAAAATAATATTAAAGAATATTGGTGGAAATCTATGACTCAACTGCATGATAATATTGTAGGATTAGATTCTTCTATTTTAATGCATTCCAATATTTGGAAAGCTTCTGGTCATATTAAAAAATTTTATGATTTGTTAATAGATAATAAAGATTCTAAAAAAAGATATCGTCCAGATATTTTAATTAAAGAATTTTTATTAAAAAATAATTATCCTAAAAAAGAAAAAATTTTATTTAGGTTGAATCACCTTTTAAAAAAAAATGATTTAGTAGGTATACGTTTATTAATTAAGGAATTAAATATTTTAGATCCTAAATGTAAATCTAATAATTGGAGTGATGTACATTTGTTTAATATGATGTTTAAAATTTCAGAAAAAAATGAAAAAGATGTTTTATTTCTTCGTCCAGAAACTGCTCAAGGAATATTTTCTAATTTTTCTCATGTAAAACAATCTAGTAGAATGAAAATTCCATTTGGAATTGCTCAAATAGGAAAATCATTTAGAAAAGAAATTATTGCAAGACAATTTCTTTTTCGTATGCGTGAATTTGAACAAATGGAAATGCAATTTTTTATTTTTCCAAAAGAAGAAAAAAAATGGTATACATATTGGAAAAAATTTCGTTTAAAATGGCATTTAGAATTAAATTTAGGAGAAAAAAATTATCAATTACAAGATCATCGTCAATTAGCACATTATGCTAGTGCTGGAACAGATATTGAATTTCATTTTCCTTTTGGTTTTAAAGAATTAGAAGGAATACATTGTCGTAGAGATTTTGATTTAAAAAGACATGAAAATTTTTCTAATAAAAAAATTAGAGTTTTTAAAGAATTTCAAAGTTATATTCCTTATGTAATCGAAACATCATTAGGAGTAGATCGTCTTTTTTTAGCTATATTTTCTTCTTCTTTAAAAAAAGAAAAATTAAAAAATGGAAATTATCGTATTATATTAAAAATTCCAAATTATTTATCTCCTATTAAAGCAGCAATATTTCCATTAGTTTTAAAGAATGGATTGCCAGAAATAGCTAAAAAGATATTTAATGAAATTAAAATTGATTATAAATTAATTTATGATAAAAATCCATCTATTGGAAAACTTTATCGTAGACAAGATGCTATTGGAACCCCTCTTTGTTTTACTATTGATTATGATACTATTACTACTAATACAGTTACTATGAGATATAGAGATTCGATGAAACAAAAACGAATTCCAATAAAAAAAATTTCTAATTTTATAGAAAAAGAAACAGGAATGAAAAAAATTTTAAAAAAATTATCTAATTATATTTAATTTTTTGATTCAATACCTCTAATTTGTGCTTGTAATTTTTTGATTAAAAATATTTCTATTTTATTCATAATATTTTGAATTATTATATCAGTTAATGTTCCATCTATATTTTCAAAAACAAAACTTATAGTATAAGATTTTTTAAATTTTGGTAAATTTTTTCCTTCATATAAATCATATATTTTAATTTTTTTAATAAAATTTTTTTCTTTTTTTTTTAAAAGTTGATGTATTTTTTCAAAAGAAATTTTTTTATCTACTAATACAGATAAATCTCGTTTTGCAATGGGATATTTAGAATATGGAATAAAAATAATTTTTTTTTCTTTATTAATTGAGATTAAATATTCCCAATCTATTTCAGCATAAAATATTTCTTTATTTTTTAAACAATTCATTTTAATTTTTCCTATATCTACAATATTTTTATTTTTATATTTAATAGATAAATTATTTTTTAAAAAAGTATGATAAGAAATATTTTGAGTATAATTAACAATTCCAATTTTTTGAAAAATTTGTTCTATAATTCCTTTTAAATAGAAAAAATTTGTTGTATTTTTTTTTTTATATTCTATTTGTGAAATAGCAATACTTAAATGAGTTTTTTCTAAAAATTGATTATTTTTTTTAAAATAAATTTTACCTATTTCAAAAAATTTTAAATTATAATTTCCTCTATGAAAATTATATTTTATGCTATTTATTATTCCAAATAATAAACTTGTACGAAGATAATGATAATTTTTATTTATAGGATTAATAATTTTAATGTATTTTTTATGGGACAAATTTTTTTCATTTTTATTAATCATTGGTAAATTAATAATTTCTTGAAATCCATAATTAATTAATTGATTTAAAATAATATTTTGTATATTTTCTTTAGGATAAAATTTAGGAAGTGGGCTAATTTTTATATTATTAGATACTTTTATTTTATGAATTCCATATATCCGTAATATTTCCTCTATTAAATCTATTTCTCTTCTAACATCTTTTCGATAAGAAGGAATAGAAACTAATAATGATTTTTCATTTTCAGATATAATTATAATTTTAAGTAACAATAAAATTTTTTTAATTTTTTTTTTAGAAATTTTTTTTCCTAAAATATCATTAATTTTTTGATATCGAAGTACAATTTTTAAAGGAATAATTGGATTCTGATAAATATCCATAAAATCTGAACTAATTTTTCCATTTATAATTTTTTTTATAAGATTAGCAGTTCTTTGTAAAGCATAAAAAGTTTGATTTGGATCAACTCCTTTTTCTAATCTAAATCTAGCATCAGTATTAATAAAATGTTTTAATCCGATAGAACGGATAATTTTAGGATTTAAATAAATACTTCCTAAAAAAATATTTTTAGTTTTTATATGATGAATATTAGAAATATTACTATTAATAATTCCAGCTATTGATAAAGGTTTTTGATCATCAGAAATTATTAAATCTTTTTCATTTAATTCTCTCTTTATATTATCTTCAGATTGAAAAATAATTTTTTTATTAATTTTTTTTATAAATATTTTTCTTCCTTGTATTTTATCCATATCAAAAACATGTATAGGTTGACCTAATTCATAGGTTACAAAATTTATGATGTCTATTATATTATTTATAGGTTTTATTCCTATTGATTTTAATTTAAAATTTAACCAATCTGGAGAAGATTTAATTTTTATTTCAGAAATAACAACTCCGGAATATCTAATAGATTGATTTTTTTCTTCAATAAAAATTTTTAAAAAATATTTATCAATATCTTTTTGTAAATAATTTATAGTAGGTTTATTTAAAGAAATAATATTTTTATAATTACGAAATTTTAAAATAATATATAATTCACGAGCTATTCCATAATGACTCATAGCATCTGAACGATTTTGAGTAATTTCTATATCTAAAATAAAATCTTTTATATTATTATTTATAATAACTTTTTTTATTTTTTTTACATAAAAACCGATATCATTTAATAAATATGAAATTTTATTTATATTAATGTTTAAAGGAATATATTTTTGTAACCAATGATATGATATTTTCATATTATAATGGACATTATCAATATTAAAATATTTTCTTTTTTATTATTTTGTTTAAATAAACCTATTTTGTTTAAATGATAAAATTCAAAATTAATAAAATTTTCATGTAAAGAAGATAATATATTTATTAAATATTTATAATTAAAACCAATTTTTATAGATTCATACTTAAAATTATTATTAATAAATTCAATGTTTAAATAATTATATATTGAAGTATTATTTGCATAAATTTTTATTTTATTATTTTTAAATGAAAAAAAAATAAATTTTTTTTTAGTAAATAAGGATATTCTTTTAATAGAATTTAAAAATAAAATACGATTAATTTTTAATGAAATATTTTCATTATTTGTATAATTATAATTAGGAATAACATAATTATAATTTGGATATTTTTTATTAATAATTTTACATAAAAAAATTTTATTTTTAAATTTAAATTTTACTAAATCAATTTGATTATATTCAATAATTATTTTTTTTATATAATTATTATTAATTAAAATATTTTTAATAATTTTTAAAGATTTTTTAGAAATAGTAAAATTTATATAATGATTAAATTTTAAGTAATTTATAGTATATTTTACTAATATATAAGTATTTGTAGCTACAAAAGTAGCTCCAAATGGAGTAAATTGAAAATTTACTCCATTTATAATAGGGTTAAAATAATCAATAGAATATAAAGTTTTATTTAAAATTTTTAATAGTGTTTTTGAAAAAATAATGATTTTTAAATTATTATTACAATTTATTTTTAGATTATTATTTTTTTGTTTAAAAATAGGAATTGGATAATTTATTTTTTTATAAAAAATATTTAATATATCTTTTTTTTTTTTATTGAAATAATAGTTTTTTTTGGAAAAGTTTTAAGTAATTGTATTATTAATTTTATAGGAATATTTATTTTTTCTTTTGAATATTTTTTTACACATATTTTAACTTTTGTAGTGATAATATTATTTTCTAAATCTGAAATTAAAATAATTAATGTTTTTTCTAAAATTTTAAAAGTAAAATATCCTGAATAATTTTTAGTATTTATAATTTTAGATAAAAAATTTAATTTTTGTAATAAATAAAAGCTAGAAACAGAAAAATACATGTTCTACTTTTTTTTAAAAAAATAGCGTGAGGGGGAATTGAACCCCCGACCTCTGGGTTATGAATCCAACGCTCTAACCAACTGAGCTATCACGCCTATTATAAAAATAATAATCAATTTTTAATATTGTATAAAAAAATTGAAATTTAAAGTTAATATATTTTTAGTTCTTTTTTTTTAAGAATAAAAAAAAATATTATGATTTTTGATTTAAGTAATTATAGAAAAATTTATAAAAAAAATTCTTTAATAGAATCAATAGTTCCTTTAAGTCCTTTAAAATTATTTCATAATTGGTTTTTAGAAGAAAAAAAAAATTCTTTTAATGAAGAACTTAATGCTATGTCTATTTCAACTATAGGAAATGATAAATGTCCGGAAACAAGAATTGTTTTATTAAAAAAATATTCTGAAGAAGGTTTTTTCTTTTATACAAATTATAGAAGTTTTAAAGGAAGATCTATTCAAAAAAATCCAAAAGTTTGTATATCTTTCTATTGGCAGAAGACAGAAAGACAAATTATTATTAAAGGAAATGTTCATAAATTATCAAATTATCAATCAGATGAATACTTTTATAAAAGACCTAAAGAAAATAAATTAGGATGTTGGGCCTCTGAACAGAGTTCTATTATTCCATCAAAAAATTATTTATTAAATCAATATAATAAATGGAAATTATATTTTAAAAATAAAAAAATAAAACGTCCTTTTTCTTGGGGTGGATATGTAGTTCATCCATACAAAATGGAATTTTGGCAAGGACAACCTCATAGACTGCATGATAGATTAGTTTATCATTTAATTAAAAAAAATAAATGGAAATTATATAGATTATCTCCATAATTTTTTTAAATTAAAAATATTTCCATAAAAGAAAAATATTTTTCTTTTATGGAAAGAAAATTTATAAATTTATTAATTCTGTTCCTATTTTAAATTTAGCTACTTTTTTTCCTGGAATAAAAATTTTTTTTCCTGTTCTAGGATTAATTCCATTCCTAGGGTTTCTTTCTATTATAGAAAAAGTTCCAAATCCAACTAAAGTAACTTTATTCCCTTTTTTTAAAGATTTAATTACTGTTTCAATAAATGCATCTATAACATTTTTTACTTTTATTTTTGTAATTTCTGTTTTTTCTGCTATTGAATTTACTAATTCTGTTTTGTTCATAAATTATTAATATTCTAATGAATGAGAACAAATATAAATGAATTAATATGTTTGAGTAAAAAAAATTATTTACTGAACAAATAAATTTTTTTTTATTTTAAATCCATTTATTATATTTTTAATATTCATTTTTTTTTTACCTTCTATTTGTCCTTCAATAATAGATACAAAACCTTCATTGACTGAAATTTTCATTTCTTTTTTAGAAAAAAAAACTAATCCAATTGGAAATTTATGTATTTTTTTTATTATTTTCACAAAAAAAATTTTAAATCTAACAAATTTAAATTTATTGAAAAATAATAAAGTCCATGCAGTTGGATGAGGACTTAATCCTCTAATTTTATTATAAATATCCTTAATATATGGAGTATTCCAATCAATTTTACAATAATTAGTAGATATCTTAGGAGCATATTTTAACAATGAAGAATGAATATTTTTTTGATTAATAGGTTGAATTGTCTTTTTTATAAGACCTTTTAATGTTTTTATAATTAAAAAAATACTTATTTTTTTTAATTTATTTTCAAGTTCTCCATAAGTTTCATTTTTTTTTATTTTTATTTTTTTTTGAAAAATAATTTTTCCAGAATCTATTTTATTATTAATAAAAAAAGTAGTTAATCCTGTTATATTTTCTCCATTGATAATTGCCCAATGAATAGGGGCTGCTCCTTTATATTGTGGAAGTAAAGATGCATGTAAATTGATAGTCCCCATTTTTGGATAATTCCAAACTACTTTAGGTAAAAAACGAAAAGCAACAACAATTTGTATATCCGCTTTCCAAGTTTTCAATATTTTTAAAAAAAAAGGATCAATAAGATTTTTCGGCTGTAAAATAGGAATATGATTTTTTAGTGCATATTGTTTGATGTAATCAATAGATATTCTTTTTTTATTTTTAGGTGGATTTGGATTTGTTATAATCCCTACAATATTATATTTTTTTATATATAATTTTTTTAAAGAAAAAAAAGAAAAAAAAGTAGAACCTATAAAAACAATCCTAGGATATTTTTTCATATAAAAATAATATTTAATTTTTTTTAATTTAAAATCACTAATTTTATTTTAAAATTTTTTAAAAAAATTATTATTTATTGAAAATAAAATCAATATAATTTTTTTAGTATTTTTGAAAAAAATTTGAATCTTTATTTTATTTAATAAAATAAATAATAATTATATGTATTGGACTTTAGAATTAGCTTCTCATTTAGAAGATGCACCTTGGCCAGCGACAAAAGATGAATTAATTGATTTTGCTATTAGAACTGGAGCTCCATTAGAAGTAGTAGAAAATCTTCAACAATTAGAAAATGGAGAAGGAGAAGTTTTTGAATCAATAGAAGATATTTGGGCTGATTATCCACGTGATGATGAAGATTTTTATTGGAATAGAGATGAATATGAACTTTAAATTTTTGTATTATAAAATATTAAAATGAGTTTATTTAGAACAATATTTAATAAATTATTAGGAAATAAAAATGAAAAAGATCTTCAAAAGGTTAAGAAAATTTTAATTTATCTTAAAAAAGAAGAAAAACAAATATCATTTTTATCAGATGATGAATTAAGAAATAAAACCAAAGAATTTAAAAAAATTATTAAAAATTATACTAAAAAATTTTTTAAAAAAAATAAATATTTTATTGAACAAATCAAAAAAAAATCTTATTCTTTAAATTCTTTAGAAAATTTTTCTTTTCAAAAAGAAAAAAATAAAGAAGAATATGATAAAGAAGAAAAAAAAATATTAAATCATCTTTTATATAAAGCTTTTGCTGTAATTAAAGAAACAGCAAAACGTTTTAAAGAAAAAAAAAAACTTGTAGTAACATGTACTCCATTTGATGAAAAAATTTCAAAAAGTAAATCTTATGTAAAATTACATAATAATATGGCCATTTGGACAAATGAATGGGATGCATATGGAAAACCTATTATTTGGGATATGGTTCATTATGATGTTCAATTAATGGGAGGGATTGTTTTACATCAAGGAAAAATTGCTGAAATGGCTACAGGAGAAGGTAAAACATTTGTAGCAACATTAACAGCTTATCTAAATGCTTTACCTGGAAAAGGAGTACATATTGTAACAGTGAATAATTATTTATCTAAAAGAGATGCTAATTGGATGGCACCTTTAATGGAATTTCATGGATTAACAGTAGATTGTATTGATCATTATCCATCTTCTAATATTTATATGCGTAAAAAAGCTTATTTAGCTGATATTACTTATGGAACTAATAATGAATTTTGTTTTGATTATTTACGAGATAATATGGTATCTTCTAAAGAAGATTTGGTTCAAAGAGAATTAAATTATGCTATTATAGATGAAATTGATTCTGTTTTAATAGATGAAGCTCGTACTCCATTAATCATTTCAGGACCCGTAATTTCAGATAAAGATAATAGAAATGAATTTAAATTTTTTAAAAAAAAAGTAGAAGATCTTATTAATAAACAAAATATAGAAGTAAAAAATTTTTTTATAAAATCTAAAAATTTAATTCAATCTGGAAATAAAAAATTAGGAGGGTTTAAACTTTTTCAAGCATATAGAGGTTTACCTAAAAAAAAATATTTAATTAAATTTCTCAATGAGGATAATATTCGTTTACTTTTACAAAAAGTAGAAAGTCAATATTTACAAGATCATGGAAGAGAAATGTATCAAGTAGATAAAGATTTATATTTTGTAATTGATGAAAAAAATAATACTGTAGAATTAACAGATAAAGGAATTGAATTTTTATCTAAAAATGCAGAAAATACAAGTTTTTTTATTATTCCTGATATTAATTTAGAAATAATTGAATTAGAAAAAAAAAATCTTTTAAAAGAAAAAGAAATTAAAGAAAAAGAAAAACTTTTAAAAAATTTTACAATTAAATTACAAAGATTACATATTATTAATCAATTACTTAAAGCGTATACTTTATTTGAAAAAAATATAGATTATGTAGTATTAAATGGAAAAGTAAAAATAGTAGATGAACAAACTGGTCGCATTATGGAAGGTAGACGTTATTCTGATGGTCTTCATCAAGCAATTGAAGCAAAAGAAAATGTATATATAGAATCTCCTAGTCAAACTTTTGCAACAATTACTTTACAAAATTATTTCAGAATGTATAAAAAAATATCTGGAATGACAGGAACTGCTGTAACAGAATCTAATGAATTTTGGGATATCTATAAATTAGATGTAGTAGTAATTCCAACACATAAAAAAATACAAAGAAAAGATTTTCAAGATTTTGTTTTTAAAACTAAACGTGAAAAATATAATGCTATTATAGAAAAAATTATTTTTCTATCTAAGAAAAAAAAACGTCCTATTCTTGTTGGAACTACTTCTGTAGAAGTTTCTGAATTTCTTAGTAGAGCTTTAAAATTTAAAAAAATATCTCATAACGTTTTAAATGCTAAATTACATGATAAAGAAGCAGAAATTATAGCAAAAGCTGGTTTTCCTGGATCTGTTACTATAGCTACTAATATGGCAGGAAGAGGTACGGATATAAAATTATCTAAAGAAGTAATACAATATGGAGGATTAGCTGTTTTAGGAACAGAAAGACATGATTCTAGAAGAGTGGATAATCAATTAAGAGGACGTTCAGGTCGACAAGGAGATCCTGGTAGTTCTCAATTTTATGTATCCTTAGAAGATAATTTAATTCGCTTATTTATTGATTCAGAAAGATTATCTAAATTAATGGATCATTTTGGACATAAAGAAGGTGATATCATACAACATTCATTATTAACAAAATCTATAGAAAGAGCACAAAAAAAAATAGAAAGTAATAATTTTAGTATGCGGAAACGTTTATTAGATTATGATGATGTAATTAATAAACAAAGAGAATTTATTTATCAAAAAAGAAAAAATGCTTTATGTGAAGATGAATTAAGTTTAGATATTTATAATATGATATATCATCTATTAGAAATATTAATAAATCAATTTGTTAATGATTTTAAAAGTTTAGAATATGAATTTTTTCAAATTTTTCATATAAAATTTCCATTTAAAGAAACAGAATTTTTTTCTTATAAAGATAGTTATTGTATTGATAAACTTCATAATATAATTTTGAATTTTTATAAAAAGAAAAAAAAAAAATAATTAATCAATATATTTTACCAAAAATATCTTTATTAAAAGAAATAAATAGTATAATAAAATATCAATTTCATATAATAATAATTCATGAAGGAATTCATATCAGTTATATTTCAAATATAAAGGATATTTATGATAGTAATGGATTTTTTTTATTATCTATGTTAGAAAAAAAAATTATATTGTATTTTTTAGATGATAAATGGAAAGAACATTTAAGAGAAATGGATAGTTTAAGATATTCAGTACAAAACGCTGTTTTTGAACAAAAAGATCCTTTGATAGTTTATAAACAAAATGCTTTTCATTTATTTCAAGAAAGAATTTATGAAATTAATAAAAAAATTATTTCTTTTTTCCTTAATTTTACTATCATAAAAAATGATATTATTTGCATTAATAATAAAATGATTGATTCTTTTTTAAAAAAAAATAGAAAAAAAATAGGTAGAAATATAAAAATTAATATTCGTCATTTAATTACAGGGGAAATTAAAAATATAAAATTTAAACAAGTAGATTCTTTTTTAAAAAATGGAGAATGGGTTCTAGAAAATAATAATTTTTAATTAACGATAGTATTTTTTATTAAAAATAAAACAGATATTTTTTATTACATCTTTTTTTATTATTTTTTGTTATATTGGAATAAGTTTATGCTCCATAAAAAATAGTTATGATAGTATTAATAAAATCCCATATAATAAATTTGGTGTTGTTTTAGGTACTTCTAAATATTTATATGGAGGTGGTGTAAATGCTTATTTTAAATATAGAATAGATGCGGCTTATTTACTTTTTGTTCATAAAAAGATTCGTTATATTATTGTTAGTGGAGATAACAGAAATAAAAATTATAATGAACCAAAAATGATGAAAAAAGAATTAATGAAAAAAGGAGTTCCTGGATATTTAATATATGAAGATTTTTTTGGTATCAGTACTCTACATTCTATATTAAGAGTATATAAAATATTTAATAAAAAAAAATTTACTATTATTTCTCAAAAATTTCATAATGAAAGAGCTATTTTTATTAGTAAATTTTTAGGATTAGATGTTATAGGTTTTAATGCAAAAAGTCTTTCTTTTGATTTTAAAATACAATTAAGAGAAATTTTTGCTAGAATTAAAGTTTTATGGAATCTTTTTCTTCTTAAGAAAGATATGATAAATATTTTTTAAAAATTTTAGCATTATTATACGGTTTAGTATTTACCTCTAAGAGAAAAGGGGAATTTGATGTATTCCAAAAAATGGATAAACTTTTTTTTAAAGAAAAAATATTGGATACTTTTTTATATTTAAAATTATACATTTCACAAATTTTTTTTGCAGTAAAAATATGTTTCGTTACAAAAAAATTAATTACTTTTTTAGATAATTTTTTTTCTTTTATAATATTAAAAATATTTCCTCCTCCATTATTAATTAATATAATTCTAAAATTATTTGGTATATAATTATTCCATAAAGCATTACTATCGTAAAAAAAACTTATATCTCCAATAATTATAGTTACTCTTTTTTTACTATTTACAGAAAAACCTATAGCAGTAGAAAGAGATCCATCTATTCCTGATGTTCCTCTATTACAATATGATTGTATTGTAGATCTTTTTTCATCAAAAAGTTGATAATATCGTATGATAGTACTATTTCCTAATTGCAAAATAGAATGATCTGGAATAAATTTAAAAATTAAAAATAATACTTTAAGATCTGAAAAACTTTTTTCTTTTTTTAGAAAAAAATTATTTTTTTTTTTTAAATTTATTCTTAATATTTCCCATTTATGTTTATAATCTGAATCAATTAAATCATTAGTATAAAAAAAATTAAAAAATATTTCTGGTTTTATAGGAAAAAAATGAGTTAATTGATAATAAGTATCTGGATAATTTTTTAAATTATCTTCTATATGCCAATGATATTTCGGAGGATATTTTCTTAAAAAGAATTTAATTTTTTTTGATAAAATATTTACACCAATAGTTAATAAAATATGAGGTTTAAATTGAATCCAATCTTGGTCTTTCATATTTACAATTAGTTTATCTATGCAAGAAAAAAATAAATGTCCATCGATATTAGATGTATTATCTGTAAAAATTACAATAGAAGGATCTATATTTAATTTTTTTAAAAATTTTTCCATTTTTTTTTTTGAATGATATAAACCTAATAAAATCATTTTTTTTTTGGATTTTTTCCATATATATTTTTGTTTTTTATAATATTTAGTTTTATAAAAATAATTTTTTATAGAGAAAGAATGAATAATTTTAGGTTTTACTTGTAAAAAATTAGTAGTTCCATAAAGAGGTTCTGAAAAAGGAATATTTATATGTATTGGTTTATTTGTTAAAATACAATTATTAATTGATTCATTAATTAATCGATCATTATACCATAATCCTATTTTAGATTCATCTTCTGTTAATTGTATAGAAGTTACTACATGATTTTTAAAAATATTTTTTTGATAAATAGTTTGTCCTTCAAATATATCTACAATTTCTTGAGGACGATCTGCTGTAATAAAAATAAGAGGCATTTTTTGATAAAATGCTTCTGTGACTGCAGGATAATAATTAACGACAGCAGATCCAGAGGTACAGCTAAGTACTACAGGTTTTTTAATTTGTTGTGCAATTCCTAAAGCAAAAAAACCAGCACAACGTTCGTCAACAATACTATAAGTTTTAAAAAATTTATTTTGTGTAAAATGTATAATAATTGGAGCATTTCTAGATCCTGGAGAAATAATTATTTGATTAATAGATTTTGCTATTAAAATTTCTCCTAAACTTTGTACAATTTTTTTATTAGAATATATCATCAGGATATAATAATATCTAATCCTATTAAATCAAACCACCATTAACATTTAATACAGATCCAGTAATATAATTAGATAAATCAGAAGCTAAAAATAAGCTACAATTAGCTATATCTTGAGGAGATCCTGCTCTTTTTAATGGAATATTTTTAATCCAATTTTCTTTTATTTTTAATGAAAAATGATCATTCATTTTTGTAGATATATAACCAGGAGCGATGACATTACAACGAATATTTTTTTTTCCTAATTCTTTAGCTATAGATTTAGTAAATCCAATAATTCCAGCTTTAGATGCTGCATAATTAGATTGTCCAGAATTTCCTGTTATTCCTATTACAGAACTCATATTAATAATGCTTCCTTTTTTTTGTTTAATCATGGGGGCTATAACATATTTAGTGATATTAAAAATAGAATAAATATTAGTTTTAATAACTTTATCCCAAGTTTTTTCAGACATTCTTAATAAAAAATTATCTTTTATAATTCCTGCATTATTAACTAATATATCGATATTTCCAAATTTTTTAATAATTTTTTGAATAAAATTTTTGGAATCATTAAAATTATTCAAATTAATTTCGTAAGATTCTACATAATTTTTTAATTCAAAAGTTAATTTATTTGCTTTTTGTTTTGATTTACAAAAAGTAAATATAACATATGCTCCATGTTTTACAAATGTTTTTACAATATATTCTCCAATATCACCTGATCCACCTGTAACTATTGCTATTTTATTATGTAATAGTTTCATATCCATATTTTTTTTTATGATAATTATTTATAATTTTTAATATAAAATTTAATTGTTCTTCTCTACTTAGAAAAGTATTATCTATTTCTATAGAATTAATAGATTTTTTTAAAGGAGAATTTTTACGAGAAATATCTATCATATCTCTCAATAAAAGATTTTTTTTTATTCTTTCAAAAGAAATATTTTGTCCTATTTTTTTAAAATTTTGATATCTTCTATAAGCACGAACTTCTATAGATCCTTTCATAAAAATTTTTAATTCTGATTGAGGAAAAATTATAGAACCAATATCTCTTCCATCCATTACAATTCCTTTTTTATTTTCAAAATTTTTTTGTATGATAGTTAATTCATTACGAATTTCTGGTATTCTAGCAATTAAACTAACTTTATTTTCTATTTTTATTGAACGTATTTTAGATTTTACATTTTCATTATTGAAAATAATATCTGTCTTATTATATTTTTTATTATATTTAAATTGAAATTTAATATTTTTTATTAAAGGAATAAAATTTGTTATATTCCATAAATCGCTATTAAAAATGTTTTTTCTAATACCTAATAAAGCTATACATCTATACATAGCACCTGTATCTATATAATCATATTTTAATTTGTTAGATAGATTTTTAGCTAAAGTACTTTTTCCAGAAGATGAATATCCATCTATAGCTATAATCATTTTTTTATTCATGTTTTTTTATAAGTCATTAATTCATATTTATATGATAATAATTTATAATAAAGTTTAACTACTAAAAAATCTGTAGAAGATTCTTTTTTATTAGGTAAAAGTTCAACAATATCAAATCCTATAACTTTTTTTTTTTCAAAAACCATTTTTAAAAATTTTAAAGTTTGATACCATAACATTCCTCCTGGTTCTGGAGTTCCTGTTGAAGGAGTTATACTTGGATCAAAAACATCGATATCTATACTTAAAAATACATTTTTAGAAAGTCTTGTAATTGCTTTATCCATCCATAAATCATTGATAAAAATTTCATGACCATAAAATATATTTTCTTTTTTTATATATTTCATTTCTAATATATCCATACTACGAATTCCTATGTGTATAATAGGATATTTTTTAGAAGCTTCATGCATAGAACATGCGTGATTATAAATATTTCCATTATATATTGATCGTAAATCTGCATGAGCATCTAAATGAAGAATACTCATATTTTTATATTTTTCTCCAAAGGCACGAATACTACCTATAGATATGGAATGTTCACCTCCAATAAGAGTAACAAATTTTTTTAGTAACAGATATTTTTTAGTAATATTATACACTTTTTTTATCATTTTTTTTGAAGAAATAAATGAAGAATTGATAATAGGGGGAACAATAAAAATACCTCTTTTATAAACTTCTGAATTGGTTTCAATATCATATAATTCCATATATTTTGATGCATATAAAAAGGAATTAGGTCCTTTTTTAGATCCTTTTTTCCATGTAGATGTATAATCATAAGGAACTGGAATAAGGACTATTTGAGATTTTTTCATTGTTGCATATTTTTTAGGAATATTTGCAAATGTTTTTTTTTTCATAAAAAATATTTTTTAATATCCTAATATTTTTAATATTTCTTCAGGATTTTGAGAATTACGAAAAATTTTATAAAAAAATTTTTTTTCTTTATTTTGATTAATAAGAATATGAATAGGTTGTGGGATTAAGCAATGATGAACGCCTCCATATCCACTAATAGTATCTTGATAGGCTCCTGTATTAAAAAAACCAATATAAAGGGGAATTTTTTTATGAAAATAAGGAAGATAAATAGCATTAATATGTTGTTCTGAATTATAATAATCATCACTATCACAAGTAAGTCCTCCTAAAAATACTCTTTCATAAGAATCATTCCAACGATTAATTGCCATCATAATAAATCTTCTACTTATAGCCCAGGTATCAGGTAATGTAGTCATAAAAGAACTATCTATCATATTCCATTTTTCTCTATCATTTTGTTTTTTTTGACTAAGTATTTTATAGATTATTCCACCACTTTCTCCTACTGTATAAGTTCCAAATTCCGTATATATATGTGGTTCTGAAATATTTTCTTTTTTGCAAAAATTTTTTATTTGATAAATAATTTCATTAGTCATATATTCATAATTATATTGAAATGACATAGATGTTTTAATAGGAAAACCTCCTCCTATATTCAAAATATCTAATTCTGGAGAAATTTTTTTTAATTTAGCGTAAATATGTAAACATTTAAAAAGTTCATTCCAATAGTATGCTGTATCTTTAATTCCAGTATTAATAAAGAAATGTAACATTTTTAATTCTATTTTAGGATTATTTTTTATTTTATTTAAATAAAAAACAATGATATCTTTATAACCTATTCCTAAACGTGAAGTATAAAATTCAAATTTTGGTTCTTCTTCAGAAGCAATACGAATTCCTAATTTAAAAGGAGAATGAATAAAAAAATTTAATTTTTCTAATTCATCAATATTATCTAATATAGGAATAGTATTATAAAAACCAGAATTAATTAAATTTGATATATTTTCTATATAATTATGAGTTTTAAATCCATTACAAATAACTTCAATATTTTTATTTGTTTTACCTTTTTGATAAAGATTTTTAACAATTTCTATATCATAAGCATATGAAGTTTCAATACTAATATTATTTTTTAAAGCTTCCTCTAATACAAAGGAAAAATGAGAACTTTTTGTACAATAACAATAAGTATATTTATTATTATATTTATGATAATGAATGGCTTTTTTAAACCATTTTTTAGCTTTTTGTATATTTTGAGAAATTTTTGGTAAATAAGTAAATTTTAAAGGAGTTCCATATTTTTTAATAAGATCTATTAAAGAAATTCCATGAAATTCTAAAAAATTATTTTTAATAGTAAATTCTTCGGATGGAAAATCAAAAGTTTGATGGATAAGATCATAATATTTAATTTTCATTTAAATTAAAATTAGTTATATAATTTTTTTATTATTATAAATTAAAAATTTTTTTAAAAATATATCTATATTTCCATTCATAACAGAATTAATATTTGTAGTTTCATAACCTGTACGTAAATCTTTTACTAATTTATAAGGATGCATAATATAATTTCTTATTTGAGATCCCCATTCAATTTTTTTTTTTTTAGATTTAATTTTATTTTTTTTTTCATTTTTTTTAATCATTTCTATTTGAAATAATTTTGATTTTAAAATTTGTAAAGCTTTTTGTCTATTTTTTATTTGAGAACGTGTTTCTGTATTCTCAATAATAATACCTGTAGGAATGTGATATAATCTTACTCCTGTTTCTACTTTATTTACATTTTGTCCACCTGCTCCACTAGATCTAAAAGTATCCCATTTAATATCAGATAATTTTAATTTTATATTGATATTCTCATCTATTAAAGGATATACAGAAACAGAAGAAAAAGAAGTATGACGTTTAGAATTAGTGTCAAAAGGAGAAATTCTAATTAATCGATGAACTCCATTTTCACCTTTTAAATATCCAAAAGCATATAATCCATTAATTTCTAAAGTAATAGATTTAATTCCTGTAATATCTCCAGGAATAAAATTAATATGTTTAATAGTATATTTATTTTTTTCACTCCACATAATATACATTCTCATTAACATAGAAGACCAATCACAACTTTCAGTTCCACCTGCTCCAGCAGATATTTGTAATATAGCATTTAACATATCTTCTTTTTCTGAAAGGAGATTTTTTAATTCTAATTTTAATAATAATTGATGAGTTTTAGATAATTGTATTTGAAATTCTTTTTCAAGGTTTTCTTCTTTAGATAAAGAATATATAATTTCTAATTCTTCTAAAGAATTTTTTAATTTAAAAAAATCTTTTATACATGTTTTCATAATATGTAACCGTTTAAAAGATTTTTTATATTTTAAAGAATTTTTCCAAAAATTAGGAGTCAAAAATTTTTTTTGTTCATCTTCAATATATATTTTTATTTTTTTTATATTAAGAGTATTATAAATTTTATTAATTTTTTCTGAAAGAAACTTTATTTCTTCTTTTTTTATCATATATATTTAATGTAAAATAAAAGTTATCTAATAAAAAAAATATAAAAAATACAAAAATTTTATCATTGATAAATTGAATTATTATATATGAATTATAATAAATTTACTATTAAATCTCAAGAAATTATACAGGAAGCACAACGTATTGCTATAAAATATGATCAACAATCTATTGAAAATGCACATATATTAAAATCTTTCTTAGAATTAGAAGATAATTTAATTTCTTTTTTTTTAAAAAAACTGAATTTAAATAATAGATTAATTTTAATGGAATTAGAAAAAATTATAGCTACATATCCTAAAATTATTAGTGGAAAAATTATACTGCATTTAAGTAATAATGTGATAAAAATGTTAAATAAAGCGGAAATATATGCTAAAATATTTAAAGATAAATTTATTTCTATTGAACATATTTTTTATGCTATTTTTATGAGTGTTGATAAAACATCTCAATTATTAAAAGATCAAGGTATTACTGAAAAAAAATTGAAACAAATTATTGAAATATTTAGAAAAAAAAATGGACATACAATTTATAAAAATTCAGAAAATAATTTTAATATTTTAGAAAAATATGCAAAAAATTTAAATAAATGGGCAAACAAAGGAAAATTAGATCCTGTTATTGGACGTGATGAAGAAATACGAAGAGTTTTACAAATTTTATCTAGAAGAACTAAAAATAATCCTATTTTAATTGGAGAACCAGGAGTCGGAAAAACAGCAATTGCTGAAGGGATATCTCATCGGATTATTAATGGAGACATTCCTGATAATTTAAAAAATAAAAAAGTTTTTTCTTTAGATATGGCATCTATTATTGCAGGGGCTAAATATAAAGGAGAATTTGAAGAACGTTTAAAATACGTTATTAAAGAAGTTATTTCTTCTGATGGAGAAATTATTTTATTTATTGATGAAATACATACTTTAGTAAGTGCAGGATCTGGTGAAGGATCTATGGATGCAGCTAATATTTTAAAACCTGCATTAGCAAGAGGAGAATTAAGAGCTATAGGTGCTACTACATTAAATGAATATCAAAAATATTTTAGGCTTGATAAAGCCTTAGAAAGAAGATTTCAACAAGTATATATTAATGAACCTTCTATAAATAATTCTATATCTATATTACGTGGAATTAAAGATAAATATGAAAATTATCATAAAGTAAGGATTAAAGATGAATCTATTATAGCTGCAGTAGAATTATCTAAAAGATATATTAATGAACGATATCTTCCAGATAAAGCTATTGATCTTATTGATGAAGCTGCTTCAAAATTAAGAATGGAAATTAATTCTAAACCAGAAGAATTAGATGTACTTCATCGAAAAATTATGCAAATAGAAATTCAAATAGAAGCAATAAAAAGAGAAAATGATGAAAAACAATTAATTTTTCTAAAAAAAAAATTAGAAAAATTTAATGAACAAAAAATAAAATTAGAATTACAATGGCAAAGTGAAAAAGATTTAGTAGATGGAATACAAAAATCTAAGAATAAAATAGAAAATTTTAAATTAGAAGCAGAAAAAGCAGAAAGATTAGGATTTTATGGAAAAGTTGCTGAATTAAGATATGGAAAAATTAAAGAAGAAGAAAATAAAGTTAAATTATTTGAAATAAAATTAAAAAAAAAAGAAACTAAAGGAAAAAGAATGATACAAGAAGAAGTTTCTAAAGAAGAAATAGCACAAATAGTATCCAAATGGACTGGTATTCCAATTACAAAAATGTTAAAAAGTGAAAAAGAAAAACTATTATTTTTAGAAAAAAAATTACATGAAAGAGTTATAGGTCAAGATGAAGCTATTCAATCTATATCTAACGCAATAAGACGTTCTAGAGCTGGACTACAAGATGAAAAAAAACCAATAGGATCTTTTCTTTTTATGGGTAGTACAGGAGTAGGAAAAACAGAATTAGCTAAAACTTTAGCTGAATATTTATTTGATAACGAAAATAATATGGTTCGTATAGATATGAGTGAGTATCAAGAACGTCATTCTATTAGTCGATTAATTGGAGCACCTCCTGGATATATTGGATATGATGAAAGTGGACAATTAACAGAATCTATACGTCGTCGTCCTTATAGTGTTATATTATTAGATGAAATAGAAAAAGCTCATTTAGATATATTTAATATTTTATTACAAGTTTTAGATGATGGAAGATTAACAGATAATAAGGGTCGTGTTGTAAATTTTACTAATACTATTATTATTATGACCTCTAATATAGGATCAGATATGATTCATGAAAATTTAGATCACAATATATTTTCTTTTAATAGAATGGAAACGACAAAAAAAACTTTAATAGATTTATTAAAAAATATTGTTAGACCAGAATTCATTAATCGTATAGACGAAATTATTTTATTTAAACCTCTTACTAGAAAAGAAATTAAAAATATTGTAAAATTACAAATAAAAAAATTAGAAAAATTTTTAGAAAAAAAAAATATACGAATAGAAGTTACTAATGAATTAGTAACTTATTTATCTGAAAGAGGATATGATCCTATCTTTGGAGCAAGACCCTTAAAAAGGGTTATTCAACATGATATTTTAAATAATCTTTCTAAAGAAATTCTAAAAGGAAACATCCATAATAAACATAAAATTATAATAGATTTTTTTAAAGAACAAGGGGTCGTATTTAGAAAAAAAGAATTAATGAATATTATTTAAAATGATATGATTTATAAATCTGGATTTGTTAATATTATAGGATTTCCTAATGTTGGAAAATCTACATTAATAAATTCTTTAGTAGGAAAAAATATTTCTATTATTACACATAAACCACAAACGACTCGTCATAGAGTATTAGGTATTTTAAATAAAAAAAATTTTCAAATTATTTTTTCTGATACTCCAGGAATGATTATAAAAAAAGTTTTTTTTATACAAAAAATAATGATGCTTTATATAAAAAAATCTTTAGAAGATGCAGATATTATTTTATTTATAACAGAAATAGGAAAATTTAATTTCGTTAAAGAATATTTTTATTTATTAAATAATATTTATAAAAAAAAAAATATTCCTATTATTATTTTAATTAATAAAATAGATCAAATAGGAATTAAATATAAGGAAAATTTATTATATAAAACAATTTATTATTGGGATACGTTATTTCCTAATATAGAAATATTACCTATATCTGCATTAAAAAAAATTAATCAAGAATTATTAATTAATAAAATTTTAAATTATTTAAATGAACATCCACCTTATTTTCCTAAAGAATGGATAAGTGATAGATCTGAACGTTTTTTTGTAAATGAAATAATTAGAGAAACAATATTTTTATTATATCAAAAAGAAATACCATATTCTTCAGAAGTTGTTACAGAACAATTTAAAAAATATAATATTTTTATTTATATATTTTCGTTTATATATGTAGAGCGTGATTCTCAAAAAGGTATTTTAATTGGATATAAAGGAAAATCTCTAAATAAATTAAAAAATTATTCTATAAAAAAAATAGAAAACTTTTTTAAAAAAAAAATATTTTTAAAAATTCAGGTAAAAATATGTAAAAATTGGAGATCAAATTATCAAAAATTAAAAAATTTTGGATATTAAATTGATTCAATTTTTATAATAAAAAATTTTTTTTTTCCAAATTGAAATAAAATATATTTTTTCCCTATTATATTTTCTTTTTTCAATAAAATATTTTCTTTTATCAATTTTTTATTGATAAAAATAGAGTTTAAATTTAAAGCACGATTAGCTTCATTTTTAGAATTAAAAAAATGACTTTTTTTTAAAATATCTAATAATAAAATTCCTTTTTTAAATTTTGTTTGAGATAAAATCATATGGGGTATATTTTTATATATATAAAATAATGTTTCTTCATTGAAGAATGAAAATTGATTATTTTTATCAAATAAAATATTTGAAATTTTTACTACTTCTTCATAAATTTTTTTTCCATGTACCCATTTAGTAATTTCATAGGCTACTTTTTTTTGCAAAAATCTTTTTTCAGGATTTTTTTTATGTTTTAAAATAAAGAAATCAATTTTTTTTTTAGGAAAAAAAGTATAAATTTTAATAAATTTTTTAATTTCTGTATCTGAAATATTTATCCAAAATTGATAAAATTGATATGGAGTTGTTTTTTTTGGATCTAACCATATATTTTCGTCTTTTTGACTTTTTCCAAATTTAATACCATTAGATTTTGTAATTAAAGGAAAAGTTAATCCATATACTTTTTTTCCTGTTATTTTTTTTATAAGTTCTATTCCAGTTGTAATATTCCCCCATTGATCAGATCCTCCTATTTGTAAAAGACAATTTTTTTCTTTATTTAAAAAAAGAAAATCATATCCTTGTATAAGTGAATAAGAGAATTCAGTAAAAGATATTCCATTTTTTTTATATTGAATACGTTTTTTTACAGAATCTTTAGATATCATGTAATTTATCGTAATAAATTTTCCTATTTTTCGAATAAAATCTATAAAATAAATATTTTTTATCCAATTTAAATTATTTAGTAATTCTATTTTTTTTGAATAAAATTTTAATAAATTAGATAATTGTTGAGTTATAGATTTTGTATTTTTTTTTATGATATTTTTTTTTAAAAATATTCTTTTATCATTTTGATCAGATGGATCTCCTATAAAACCTGTAGCTTCTCCAATTAATCCTAAAGATTTATGTCCCATTTTTTGAAAATGAATTAAAATAATAATCGGGACTAAATTTCCTACATGTAAAGAATCAGATGTAGGATCAAAACCTATATATATTGTTGTTTTTTTTTTTAATTGTTTTTCGATACCAGTAACTTTATTTTGTATTAATCCTCTCCAAGAGAGTTCTTCAATAATATCTTTCATATAAATAAATTGAAAAATAACATTATGTTAATAATATATGTTTTTTTATTTTTTTTCATTATTTGTTTTTATTAAACAATATTATTTTTATTTTTTAAAAATTTTTCTTTTATAATGTTTTCTATAGATTTATTTTCTATTTTAGAAGATAACCAAGAAATAACATCTAAATATAAAAAAGTTCTTTTTTCATAAGGATGATTATAATATTTAATTAAATTATCTTTCAATTTTTGAAATTGACCTTTTATTTGATGTGGATATATGTTCCCTATATTTTTAAAAAAATAAATTATTTTTTTTTGTACTATATCCCAATCTTCCATTTTTATGAAAAATTTATAAGTTGATTGTATTTTTTGATACATATTTTCATCTAATCCACTATCATAACAAGCGATTAAGTATAATAATCTTGAAAAACATTGTAAATCTTTTCGTATATTTTTTTTTTTATTTTCTATAATTTTTAATAAATATTGTATAGTATTTTTGTAATCTCCACTTCCAAAGTATAAACAAGCAATTTTATAATAAATAATCATAATATAATGTGTATCTAAACGATTAGATATTTTATTAAAATCTTTTAATAAAGGAGGAATTATTTTTTTTACTCCTTCTAAAAAAGTTCCTTCCATATAATGTTTATTAATTTGATTAGTATATTTATACATAAAAATTAATATTTGAGTATTCCCATTAAAAATAATTTCATTATTTTTTACTTCTTTTTCAAATTTTTTTAAAATTGTAATAAATTTTGAATAATAGTTTAAATAAAATAAAGCATTTAATAAATAATGATATCCTTTTAAATAACTTACAGGAACTATTTTTTTAGCTGTTTTATGATTATTAAATAATTCTAACCATTTATAAGAATATTGATAACACATGATAAAATCTTGTCTAATATAATGATACCAAACCTGTGATTGATATAAAAATAATTTTTCATAAAAATTTAATTTTTTTGTATTAAATTTTGGAATATTTGTACGAAAATATGTTTCTATAAATATTTTATCTTTTTCATTTCTAACATATCCTACTTTTAAATATAAATCGTATAATTCTAAAGAAAGATTAGATAAAGCATTGTTACATTTTACCTTTTCAATTAATTCTTTTGATTCAATAGATAATTCTCTAGATCTTGAATATATACTTCTTGTTATATGTTGAGATTCTATCATTTTTTCAAATTCTATTAATTCTAAAAGCATAGTATATGATTCATATCTTTTAGCAATAATTTTTGCTTTTTTTAAAAATTTTAAACTTTGTAGAAATAAACCTTTGTTATATAAAATTTTAGCAAAATCTAAATATTCACGGATTTTTAAATCATAATATTTTTTATTATGTTGTAATCTTAAACAAATTAAAATTTGTTTGTATAAATGTGCTTTTATATTAGATAATTGTTTTTTAGTTATAGGAGTATTTTCTAATATTTTTTTTTTATTATAAAAATTTATTTTACTTATTATTTTAAAAAGTTTTAAAAATTTAGCTTCTTTATTTTTTTTTATACGACCGATATATAGTTTAAAATTTCTTTTTTCAGATTTAGATAATGTTTTAATTAATAAAAAAAGATTATCTAAATTATTATAATTTAACATTGTAATAAAAAGATTATTATTAATATGATTAACAATACAATATAAAATAATTAATATTGTTAGATATTGTAAGTATTAAATTTTTTAAATTTTATTTTTTTTTTATAAAAAATAGTTTTGATAGAAAATGATCCTAAATTATGGAAAAAAGAAGAATACAAATTTTTGATACTACATTACGTGATGGTGAACAAGTTCCAGGTGCTCAATTAAATACTAAAAAAAAATTAAAAATAGCTAAACAATTAGAAGTATTAGGAGTAGATATTATTGAAGCTGGATTTCCTGCTTCTAGTCCAGGAGATTATAAATCCGTTCATGATATTTGTAAGTCAATAAAAAATCCAATAATTTGTGCTTTATCTAGAGCTGTTAAAAAAGATATAGAAATAGCTGCTAGTTCTTTAAAATATGCAAAAAGATCTAGAATCCATACTGGAATAGGTACCTCTGATTGTCATATTCGTTATAAATTTAATAGTA
Organism: Blattabacterium cuenoti; assembly: GCF_014252455.1. Classification (GTDB taxonomy): domain Bacteria; phylum Bacteroidota; class Bacteroidia; order Flavobacteriales; family Blattabacteriaceae; genus Blattabacterium; species Blattabacterium cuenoti_R. Next base: position 560,863 of record NZ_CP060245.1, on the reverse strand, counting down.
CTCCAGAAAAAATTATGTCTATCGCTATAGAAGCTGTAAAATATGCAAAAAAATTTGTAGAGGATGTAGAGTTTTATGCAGAAGATGCAGGACGTACAAAAAATGATTTTTTAGCAAAAATTTGTGAAAATGTTATAAAAAATGGAGCGACAGTAATTAATATTCCAGATACAACCGGTGCTTGTTTACCAGAAGAATATGGGGAAAAAATACATTTTTTAAAAGAAAATGTTAAAGGTATTCATAAAATTGTATTATCTACTCATTGTCATAATGATTTAGGATTAGCTACAGCTAATTCATTAAAAGGAATTATAAATGGAGCTCAACAAGTTGAATGTACTATTAATGGTATTGGAGAAAGAGCAGGGAATACTTCATTAGAAGAAATAGTAATGATTATTAAACAAAATAAATATTTAAATTTATATACAAATATAAACACTCAACTTATAACTCCTACAAGTCATTTAGTATCTAAATGTACAGGAATAAAAGTACAAGTTAATAAGGCTATAGTTGGAGTAAATGCTTTTTCTCATTCATCTGGAATACATCAAGATGGAATAATTAAAAAAAAGGAAACATATGAATATATTAATCCAAAAGATGTAGGAATAGAAAAATCTTTAATTATTCTAACTGCTAGAAGTGGAAGAGCGGCTTTATATTATCGTTATAAAAAATTAGGTTATTTTTTAAATAAAACTTCTTTAAAATTAATTTATTCTATATTTTTAAAATATGCGGATAAACAACAAAAAGAAATTACAGATAAAGAATTGAAAAAAATTTTAAAAAATTCTAATCTTCATAAGAAAGAAATTAAAATACTAAATCATAGTAGAAATAGGAAAATAATTAATGTTTTTTAATTGTGATTTAATATGTCAAAAACATTATTTGATAAAATTTGGAAATCTCATGTAGTCAAAAAAATAGAAAAGGATATTTATGTCTTATATATTGATCGACATTATATACATGAAGTTACTAGTTCTCATGCTTTTTTAGAATTAGATAAAAGAAATTTTTCTGTTTTTAGACCAGAACAAATTATAGCTACAGTTGATCATAATGTTCCTACTATTAATCAACATTTACCTATTAAAGATCCTTTATCTAAAAAACAAATAAATTTATTAATAAAAAATTGTAAAAAATTTAGAATAAAATCTTTATATCAATTAGGAAATAAAAATCATGGAATTGTTCATATTATAGGACCTGAATTAGGTTTAACATTACCTGGAATGACAATAGTTTGTGGAGATAGTCATACTTCTACTCATGGGGCATTTGGATGTATAGCTTTTGGTATTGGATCTAGTCAAGTAACTATGGTAATGGCTAGTCAATGTTTATTGTTATCTAAACCTAAACAAATGAAAATTCAATTAAATGGAAAATTAAATAAAAGAGTTACTCCAAAAGATGTTATTTTATATATAATTTCAAAATTAGGAGTCAATGTAGGAATTGGATATTTTATAGAATATACAGGTTTAGTTATTAAAAAAATGAGTATGGAAGGAAGAATGACTATTTGTAACATGAGTATTGAAATGGGAGCAAAAGGAGGTTTAATTTCTCCAGATGAAATAACTTTTAATTATATTAAAAAATGTGGTAATTCTTTTATCAAGAAGAATATTTTAAAATATATAAAATATTGGTCGATGTTAACAACGGATCATGATGCTTTGTTTGATAAAGAATATATTATTAATTGTGAAGATATAGATCCTATGATTACTTATGGAACTACTCCAGGAATGGGAATGAAAATTACAGATTATATTCCAAAATTATATAATAATCAAGATCAAAAAAGATCTTTAAATTATATGGGTTTTTCTATTGGAGAATCTTTAATAGGAAAAAAAATTAATTATATTTTCATAGGAAGTTGTACAAATTCTAGAATAGAAGATATCAGATTAGTTGCTAAGGTAGTAAAAAATAAAAAAAAAGCATCTAATGTACGAGTAATGGTAGTTCCAGGATCACAAAGAGTAATTCAACAAGCAAAAAAAGAAGGATTAGATAAAATTTTATTAAATGCTGGATTTGAATTTCGTCAACCAGGATGTTCTGCTTGTTTAGGAATGAATGATGATAAAATTCCTATAGGAGAATATTGTGTTTCTACATCTAATAGAAATTTTGAAGGTAGGCAAGGGACAGGAGTAAAAACTATATTGGTTAGTCCATTAACTGCTTCTATTATAGCTCTTGAAGGGAAGATTGTAGATATTAATAAATATATTTTATGAAAAAGTTTACTATTTTAACTAGTAAAATTGTTCCTTTATTTATAGAAGATATAGATACGGATCAAATTATTCCATCTCGTTTTTTGAAAGAAACTAAACGTGAAAAATGTGTAAAAAATTTTTTTAGAGATTGGAGATATAATGAAGATGGGACTTTAAAAAAAGATTGTATTTTTAATAATTCTATTTTTTCTGGACAAATACTTTTAGTAGGTAGAAATTTTGGATGTGGATCAAGTCGTGAACATGCAGTTTGGGCTATTATTGATTATGGATTTAAAGCAATTATATCTAGTTTTTTTGCGGATATTTTTAAAGAAAATGCATTAAATAATGGATTACTTCTTGTAGAAGTATCCGATATATTTTTGAAAACATTATTTAATCAAGTAAAAACATGTCCACACACAAATATTATAATTAATTTAATAAAACAAATTATTTTAATAGTAGAAACTAAAAAATATGAAAAATTTTATATTCATCCTTATAGAAAAAATTGTTTTATTAATGGATATGATGATTTAACTTTTTTGGTTTCTATGAAACAAGAAATAAAAAATTTTGAAAAAAAAAGGTCTTTTTTTAATTTTTTAAAAAAATGAAAAAAAATATTACAGTTATAGAAGGAGATGGAATAGGACCAGAAATAATAAAACAAGCTATAAAAATTTTAAATGCTATTGGTAAAAAATTTCATCATGATTTTTTATATAGAAAAGCATTAGCAGGCTCTATTGCTATAGAAAAGATTGGAACTCCTATGCCAATTAAAACAATTGATGATTGTTTAATAGCTGATGCAGTTTTATTTGGAGCTGTAGGAGATCCAAAATATGAAAATTATCCATTTGGAATGAGACCAGAAGATGGTTTATTAAAATTGAGAAAGGAAATGGATTTGTTTTGTAATATTCGTCCAATTGTAACTTATTCTCAAATAAATAAATCTCCAATTAAAAAAGAAAAATTAAAAGGAATTAATTTTATTATATATCGTGAATTAACAAGTGGTATTTATTTTGGAAAAAAAGGACGTTCTCTTAATAAAGAAGAGGCTTATGATTATTGTTTTTATTCTAAAAAAGAAATTGAACGTATTGGAAGAATGGCTTTTCAAGCGGCACGTTTTCGTAAAAAAAAAATAACTTTAGTAGATAAAGCTAATGTTTTAGAAACATCTAGATTATGGAGAGAAATAATTAATAAAATGTCTTTTTTATATTCAGATATTCATGTAGATTTTTTATATGTAGATAATGCAGCAATGCAAATTATTTTAAATCCAAAAAAATTTGATATTATTTTAACAGATAATATGTTTGGAGATATTTTGTCAGATTTATCTAGTGTTCTTACAAGTTCTTTAGGTTTACTTCCATCTGCTTCTATTGGTAATAAAAAATCTTTATTTGAACCTATTCATGGATCTTATCCTCAAGGAGTTGGTAAAAATATAGCTAATCCGATAGGATCAATATTATCAGTATCTATGATGTTAGAATATTTTGGAATGTATAAAGAAAAAATACTAATAGAAAAAGCTGTAAAAAATTCTATTGAAAAAAAAATATGTACTCCAGATATTCTAGAATATAAAAATAAATCTTCTTCTACTGAAGAAGTAGGTGATTATATAGCAAATTATATTAAAAATTATTAATTTTATTTTTATTTTCTAGAATTGGAATATTAGGATTTAAAATTTCAGAAATTTTTTTTATTAAAAATGGTAAAAAAAATTTTACATAATTTTTATATGTAATTTTTTCTTTTTTAAGGAAATGTATAGGAATAATTCCTATAGAATTATATATATTTTTTTTAGGTGAAATAATAGTAATAATAGGAGGTTTTTTTTGATATTTATGTTCAAATTTAAACCATAAATACATATAAATTAATAATTGCATAATATTTACATAAATAGGATTTTGAAATATTTTTTCAATTTTATTTAAAGTAATATTTATTTTTTTTATTTTATATATCCCTATTTTATAATCTATAATTCGTGTATTACCATCGTATTCATCTATACGATCTATAATACCATATAAATTAACTGTTTTATTATGAGGGGAATCAACAATATTTAATATTGTGGATATTTTATATTCTAATTCTTTAATAAAAATTTTATGACCTTTATGAATTAGTTTTTCCTCCAAAGAAATAAAATTATTAATATAAATTTTTATTATAGAAAAAATATATATATTTTTTTCTTGAAAATTATTTTCTTTTTTGGAAAGAATTTTTTCTATAATAGATTTATAATTTTTTTTCATTAAATTGATATAATTTATAGTAATAAATTGTCCTTTAATAGGATGATATAATATTTTTAATATTTGATGTATTATATTTCCTATTTTTTGTTTTATAGAAATTTTTTGAATATTTTTTATATTAAGTATTTTTTTATAATAAAATAAAAGAGGATTACAATTATATAAATGAATGGAAGAAGGAGATAAACCATGATAAGATATATCTGATAAACGTTTAATAATAGATTGTGTTTTTTCTATAACAATAGGAGATTCTTTTTTTTTAAAAAAATATGGAAGTTTGATTTTTTTTTTTATAAAAAAAGATGAAGATTCTTTTTCTATTTGATAAATAAAACGACTTTTTTCTCCAGAATTTAATTCATCTGCTTGATTTTTATAAATTAAATAAATATTTTTTGAATTATTTAAAATATTTTTAAAATGATAAAAATAAAATTTTTCATTTTCTTGATAAAGAGAAAGATTTAATTTTTTACGAAGATCAAAAGGTATAAAAGTTTTTTTTTTTTTTATATTTGGAGGAATACACCCTTCGTTAACAGATGATATAATTATATTATCAAAATTTTTAACATAAAAATCTATAAAATTTATTATTAGTAAACCTTTTGATTTTTTTCTTATATATGATATTGTGTTCGTATTTATAAATTGTTGATAAATATTAAATAAATCTTTTATTCCATAAATAATATTATTTGTTTTTCTAACTAAAATTTTTAATTTTTGTATATAAATTTCTAATTTTAGAATAAATTTTAATTCTAAAAAATATTTTTTAGTATCTAGAATTAAAAAATTTTTTAATTTTTTAATAAAACTAATAAAAATTATAATACAATTCTTAATATTATGAGTTTTTATATTAAAAATAATATTTAAATCATTTTTTTGTATATATTTATTAATTATAGATTTTGAAATAAAATTTGAATTTTCTATATTGAATTTTTCTAGGAAAGAAATTTTTTTTTTAAAAAAAATTTTCTTTATATATCCATCATAAAATACTCTTAATATATCTGGTTTATAAAAATTTTGATTTTCATTTTTTTTTAATAATAATTTAAAAATTGAAAGAAAAGTATGATGAATTAGAATATTTTTTAATGGATATTTTTTAATATATATAGAAAAATGTATTCCTATTTTTTTTTCTAAAGAATATAATAAAGGAAAAATTAAATAATTATCTCCTAAAAGTAGAACTATTTGAGATATTTTTTTTCCTTTTTTAATAAATTTTTTAATTAATTTTTCTATTATTTTTATTTGTTCTATTTCTTTATTAACACTAATAATTTTTATATTTTTTTTTGATTTTATTGTATTAATTGAAATAGATTTTTTTTCTATCCATAAATTAGAAAGATTTTTAATAAAAAAATTTTTTTCGTTAAAATTATATATAGAAAATTGATGAAAAGTTATAATTTTTTTTAAAATTTTTTTTCATATTCATTAAATAAATAAAATCTAGAATTTAAAAAAATGATTTGGATATCTAAATGATTAGAAAAATAATTTTTTAAAGAATCAATAGCTATTCTAAATATTAAACCAAGATATCCTTTTTTTTTAATAATTCGTTTTTTAAAATTGTATAATTTTGATAAATTTCTTCCCAAAAAAATTTTATATTATTTTTTAATTTTTTTTCTAAATTAACTAAATTCCATTTTTTAATTTTTTCTATAGAAATCATAGAAGAAAAAAAAGATTCTATTTTAATAAGATGTAAATCTAAATCTTGAAAATCATCTAAAATCTTTGGCCCCCATTGAAAAAAATCATGAAAATTTTTTATTAAATTGTTATTATTTTTTGTTAAAAAATAAAAAAAATAAAATAGAATATCATCTTTCTTACATAAAGATAATCCAGATATTTTTTCTAAAAATTGTTCTATAGTAATAATTTGTGTATCTAAAGGAAATTGTATTTGATATTTTTGTTTAATTTTTTCTATCAAAAAATTATCAAAAGATATTAATATTAATTTTTTTTTTTTAAAATTTTTATTATTTAATAAATATTGGATTAATTGAGAAATTTTTTTGATCATAAAAAAATAATTTTTTTATTTTAAATTGATCTTTTTGAATTTGTTTTTTTAACTCATAAAGAGTATTAAATTTGAATTCTTTACGAATAATTTGAATAACTCCAATATCAAGTTTTTTTCCATAAATATTTTTTTTAAAATTAAAAATATGTACTTCTATTTTTAAAAGAGTATTATTATTATTAATAGTAGGACAAATTCCTATATTCATCATTCCTTGATAAATATGATTGAATAAATGAATTTTTACAGCGTAAACACCTTTTTTAGGTATTATTTTTTTTTCATTTATTTTAATATTAGCTGTAGGAAAATTTAATTTTTTTCCTATTCCATTTCCTTTAATTACATATCCAGATAAAGTATATAAATAACCTAAAGCTTTATTTGCCCATTTCATATTTCCTTTTAAAATAGATTTTCTTATTAAAGTAGAACTAATAATTTTTTTTTCAAATTTATAAGGATGTACTTTATATAATTGAAATCTATAAAAATTAGAAATTTTTTTTAAATGATAAAAAGTTTTTACTTTATCTTTTCCAATATGAGAATCATATCCAGTAATAATTTTTTTAATTTTTAGTTTAGATAATAAAATTTTTTGTAAAAAATATTTTATACTTAATTTTGAAAAATTCAGAGTAAAAGGGTGGATAATTAAATGTTCTATCCCTGTTTTTTTTAAATGATAGATTCTTTCAGAAAGTGTATTTAAATAAAAAATTTTTTTTTTAGGATTTAATACTTCTTTAGGATGTATATTAAAAGTAAGTAAAACTGAACAATAAGATTCTTTGTTTTTAGTTAAAAATTGAATTAATTTTTGATGACCTATATGAACTCCATCAAAAAAACCTAATGTAAATACACATGGTAATAAAGAAGAAAATTCATCAATAAATGAATAAATTTTCAAAATTTTTAATTTTTTTTATTTATGTTTACAAAGATAAAAATAAATGATTAATTAGATCTCCTTAAAAGAATTATATGAATAAAAAAAAAATATAGGGAAAATAATTAAAATTATCGGACCTGTTATTGATGTTTATTTTAAAAAAAATATTTTTCTTCCAAAAATTAATGATGCATTAAAAGTAAATGTTACTAATAATAATAAAAAAATTATATTGGAAGTTCAACAACATATTGGTGAAAATGTTGTACGTTGTCTCTCTATGGAAGTTAGCGATGGCTTAAAAAGAGGTCAAGAAGTAGAAATAACAGGGGGTCCTATTAGTATTCCTTTAGGAGAATCTATTAATGGACGAATTTTAAATGTTTTAGGAGATCCTATTGATGGGTTAAAAAAATTAGATAAATCAATTATTCATCATTCTATTCATAATGAATCTCCAAAATTTAAAGATTTATCTACAGAAACTGAAATTTTATATACCGGAATTAAAATTATTGATTTAATATGTCCCTACCCTAAAGGAGGAAAAATTGGATTATTTGGAGGAGCTGGTGTTGGAAAAACAGTATTAATACAAGAATTAATTAATAATGTAGCAAAAGTACATGGAGGTCATTCTGTTTTTGCTGGAGTTGGAGAAAGAACAAGAGAAGGGAATGATTTATTACGAGAAATGTTAGAATCTGGAATTATAAAATATGGAGATGCTTTTATGGAAGCTATGAAAAAAGGATTATGGGATCTTTCCAAAGTAGATGAAAATGTTTTAAAAAAATCTAAAGCTACTTTTGTTTTTGGACAAATGAATGAATCTCCAGGAGCAAGATCTAGAGTCGCTTTAACTGGATTAACATTAGCGGAGTATTATCGAGATAAATATGATGATAAAGGACAAGATGTTTTATTTTTTATAGATAATATATTTAGATTTACTCAAGCTGGATCAGAAGTTTCTGCTTTATTAGGAAGAATTCCATCATCTGTAGGGTATCAACCTACGTTATCATCTGAAATGGGATCTATGCAAGAAAGAATAACATCTACTAAAAAAGGGTCTATTACGTCAGTACAGGCGGTTTATGTTCCTGCTGATGATTTAACAGATCCAGCTCCTGCTATTACTTTTTCACATTTAGATGCGACTACTGTTTTATCCAGAAAAATAGCTTCTTTAGGTATTTATCCATCTATTGATCCATTAGATTCTACTTCACGTATTTTATCTTTAGATATAATAAATAAAAATCATTATAAATGTGCACAACGTGTTAAAGAAATTTTACAAAAATATAATTCTTTACAAGATATTATTGCTATCTTAGGAATAGAGGATCTTAGTGAAGATGATAAAAAAATAGTCTATCGTGCTAGACGTGTACAACGTTTTTTATCTCAACCATTTTATGTAGCAAAACAATTTACAGGAATTGAAGGTAAATTTGTAAAAATAGAAGAGACTATTAAAGGTTTTAATATGATATTAGATGGGGAATTAGATAAGTTTCCGGAATCTGCTTTTAATTTAAAAGGAACTATTGAAGAAGTGATAGAAAGTGGAAAAAAAATGATATCTACATAAATGATGAAAATAACTATTATTAGTTATAATAAAATTATTTTTAAAAGTAATAAAAATACAGTTAGATCTATAACATTACCTGGTTTAAATGGAAAATTTCAAATTTTAAAAAATCATGCCCCATTAATATCTATATTAAAAAATGGAGTTATAAAAATAAATTTTTTATCAAAAAAAATAAAAATACCAATAAATGGTGGTTTTTTATATACAAAAAAAAATATTGTAATTATAATTTTATAGAATATGATTTTATTTTCATATATTCTGCTCTATTTTTAAATATTTTTATTGCGCTAAAAATAGCTTCTTCTAACGAATTTTCTTTAGCAATACCTTTTTTAGCAATATCATAAGCAACTCCATGATCTGGAGAAGTACGGATATGAGAAAGACCAGCTGTAAAATTTACTCCTTCATTAAAAGTTAATGTTTTAAATGGAATTAATCCTTGATCGTGATACATCGCTAATACTGCATCAAAATGACGATAATTATGATTTCCAAAAAAACTATCTGAAGAATAAGGGCCAAATATTAAAAAACCTTTTTTTTTTAAGAAAAAATCAATAGCCGGTTTAATTTTTGTTTTTTCTTCATTACCTAATAATCCGTTTTCTCCTGAATGAGGATTACATCCTAATACAGCTATTTTAGGTTTTTTTATAGAAAAATCAATAATTAATGATTTATGTAAAATTTGAATAGATTTTATAATTTTTTTTTTAGTTAATTCAGAATGAACATATTTTAATGGTAAATGATGAGTAACTAAAGCAATTTTTAAAGTATCATGAATCATTAACATTAAAGGATATCCTTCTAAAATATTTTTTAAATATTCAGTATGACCAAAAAAGGAAAATCCTTTTATATTCATATAATTTTTATTAACAGGTCCAGTAACCATAACATCTATTTTTCCATATTTTAAAGCTTTTGTTACTTTTTGTAAAGATAAAATTGGATATTTTATTGAATCTTGGTGATTATATTTAATTAAATCAAATTTAATATCTTCTTTATAAATATTAATAATATTAATTTTATAATCTATAATTTCTTTTAAATTATTTATTTCTTGTATATTATTTACTTCTAAATTTAAAATTTTTTTATAATAATGACATAATTTAGTAGATCCAAATAATATTGGTGTAAAAAAATCTAAAAGTCTTTTTTTACGACATACTTTTAAAAATACTTCTATTCCTATTCCATGAATATCTCCTGTAGAAAAACCAATTTTAATTTTTTTACTTTTCAAAATAAATATTTTAATTTTAAAAAATTAAAAATAATTTAATAAATAAAAATAAATTATTTTATTTTAGGTTCACCAGATAAAATTTCTTTATCTGTATATTTTCTATATATATCAAAATTTTTAATAATTTTTTTAATAAGTTTTTGTACTTGATTTTTATACATTTTTTTATTTTTCCATGTATTTTTTGGATTTAATATATCAGAAGATATTCCTGGACAATATTTTGGAATTTTAAAATTAAAAAAAGGATATTTTTCATATCTAATTTTAGATAAAGATAAATCTCCATTTAATGCACATTTTACTAATTTTCTTGTATCCTTTAATTGAATTCTTTTCTTTTTTAAAGAATCTCCTTGATTTTCTCCATATATAATAATTCCTGTATTTACCATCCAAACATTTATTTTAGTATTTTTTAATTTTTTTATTAACATTTTTGTATACATCACTGGATGTAATGGCATAAAAGGAGCTCCAAAACAAGAAGAAAAAGTTGCTTTTGGTTTTATTATATCAAATTCTGTTCCAGCTACTTTAGAAGTATAACCTAATAAAAAATAATATGCTGATTGTTCTTTATTTAATTTAGAAATAGGAGGTAATACACCAAAAGCATCATATGTAAGAAAAAAAATATTTTTAATATTAGAAGAATATAATTTTTTTTCAAAATTTTTTATAAAATAAATGGGATAACTAATTCTCATATTTTCTGTAATAGAATTATTAAAAAAATCGACTTCTTTTGTTTCCTTTTTGAAGATTACATTTTCTAACATAGCCCCTTTTTTTATAGCATGATAAATTATCGGTTCTTTGGATTTAGAAATTCCGAATATTTTTGCATAACAACCACCTTCAAAATTGAAAATAATATTATTATAACTCCATCCATGTTCATCATCTCCTATTAATTTTCTATTAGGATCATTAGAAATAGTAGTTTTTCCAGTTCCTGATAATCCAAAAAATAATGCTGTATCTTTTTTATTTCCAATATTTGCTGCACAATGCATAGGAAATACATTTTTATATGTAGGAAGTATAAAATTTAAAACTGAAAACATAGATTTTTTAATTTCTCCTGTATATCCTGTTCCCCCGATTAATATAATTTTTTTTAAAAAATTTAAAATAGAAAAATTTTTTTTTTTTGTTCCATCTGTAAATGGATTAGCTTTAAAACTAGGAGCACACAATAATATCCATTCTGGTGAAATTTGTCCAAATTTAGAAAATCTAAAAAAAAGATTATGAACAAATAAATCAGACCATGGATATTCATTAATAAAACGTATATTTAATTGATATCTAGAATCAGAACAAAGATATCCATCTCTTATATATAATTTTTTTCCAGATAAATATTTGACTACTTTTTTATATAAAAAATCAAATTTTTTTGGATCAAAAGATTGATTAATTTTTTCATCCCAAAAAATTTTATCATTTGTAATATGATCTTTGACTATAAATCGATCTTTAGGGGATCTTCCAGTAAATAATCCAGTATTAATAGCTAATACTCCAGATTTAGTTTCTATTCCCATTTTATTTTTAACAATTAAATTTTGTAATTTATCAGGAGATAATTGACAATAATTTAAAGAATTTAATATTCCATAATGTTTTAAAGAGATAGATTCCATATGTATTTTCTGTTAGATATCTTAAAGTAACAAATTTATATATGATTTATAAAAGTTTACTAATTTTGTACCATAAAAAAATAAAAATTATGATTTTATGTCTGATCTTTCATCAAGAGTTTATGCTCTTATCGTAGAAAAATTGAGTATAGAAGAAAATGAAATTCTTCCTACTTCTAGTTTTACTAATGATTTAGGAGCAGATTCATTAGATATAGTAGAACTTATTATGGAATTTGAAAAAGAATTTAATATTAGTATTTCTGATGAAAAAGCAGAAAAAATAACTACTGTAGGAGAAGCGATACAGGCGATAGAAGAGATTTTAAATGAGAAAAAAAAAATAGATAATAATGAAAAAAAAAATTCTGATTAAAAAATATTAATTTTTTATGAATGAATTAAAAAGAGTAGTAATAACTGGAATTGGTTCTATTACCCCAATAGGTAATAATATTGAAGATTATTGGATATCTCTAATTAAAGGAAAAAATGGATCTGCTCCTATTACTTATTTTGATACTAATAAGTTTAAAACTAAATTCGCTTGTGAATTAAAAAATTATGATCCTAGCACTTTTTTTAGTAAAAAAGAACAACGAAAATTAGATCCATGTGCACAATATGGTATTATAGCTTCTCAAGAAGCTATAATAAATAGTAAAATAAATTTTTATAAAGAAAAAAAAGAAAGAATTGGAGTTATTTGGGGATCTGGAATTGGTGGTTTATTAAATTTAGAAAAATCTATTTCAGATTATATTAATGGAGGAAAAATACCTAGATTTAGTCCTTATTTTATTCCTAAAATGTTAATAGATATTACTGCAGGTTTTATTTCTATGAATTATGGAATACATGGACCTAATTATGCGACTGTATCAGCTTGTGCATCTTCATCTAATGCAATTGTTGATGCGTATCATTTAATTTGTTTAGGAAAAGCAGATATTATGATTACTGGTGGATCAGAAGCGGCTATTACACAAAGTGGAGTAGGAGGTTTTAATGCTTTACATGCTTTATCTACAAGAAATGAAGATTATAAAACAGCTTCACGTCCTTTTGATCAAGATAGAGATGGGTTTGTTTTAGGAGAAGGAGCTGGATGTCTTATATTAGAGGAATATAATCATGCAAAAAAAAGAAATGCAAATATTTACGCAGAAATAGGAGGAGTAGGTATGTCTGGAGATGCTTATCATATTACAGCACCTCATCCAGAAGGAAAAGGGATAATACTTGCAATGAAAGCTGCCATTAAAGATGCTGGAATTAAATATACAGAAGTAGATCATATTAATTCTCATGGAACTTCTACTATTTTAGGAGATATTGCAGAAGTAAAAGCAATTAAAGAAGTTTTTCATGAAAAAGTATATAATATTAATATCAATTCAACTAAATCTATGACTGGTCATTTATTAGGTGCAGCAGGATCTATTGAGGCTATTGCATCTATACTTCCTTTGAGTAAAAAAATTATTCCACCAACTATTAATTTATTTAAAATAGATAAAAAAATAGATTATAGAATGAATTTTACACCTAATAAAGCTATAAAAAAAAAAGTTAATATTAGTATATGTAATACTTTTGGTTTTGGAGGGCATAATGTTTGTCTTTTATTTAAAAAAATAAATGTTATCTAATAATAATATTATTGAGAATAAATTTAACTCTTTATTTATTAATAAATTGATTAAAATATTAGGATTTATTCCTAAAAATGTAAAATTTTTAAAAGAAGTTTTTATTTATAGTTTTTCTGTAAAAAAAAAAAATTATAATAAAAATTATTATATGAATTTTCAAAGATTAGAATTTTTAGGAGATTCTATATTAAATTCTATTATTTCACATTTTTTATATGAACAATTATCTGAAAAAAAAGAAGGAGAATTAACTCAAATTCGAGCTAAAATTGTATGTAGAAATAATTTAAATAAAATTTCTAAAAAATTAACTATTATAAATATTTTTATTAAAGAAAATATTCCTATTATATCTGATAATATATTAGGAAATACTTTAGAAGCTTTAATTGGTTTTATTTATTTAGATATAGGATATCAAGGGTGTAAAAATTTTGTATATAAAAAAATATTACATAATCATGTAAATCTTTTAAAATTGCAAAAAGAAATTTTTAGTTATAAAGTATGGATTATAGAATGGTCACAAAAAAATAAATTTATAATAAATTTTAATACTTTTAAAGAAAAAAAAATAGAAAAAAAAAACATAAATATTTATTTATCTGAATGTATTATATCTAATTATGGAATTAAAACAAAAGGTAAAGGTTTTTCTAAAAAAAGATCAGAAGAATTAGCAGCTAAAAAAGCTTATTTTTTAATACAAAAAAAAATTAAAAAAAATATTTAAATTATGTTTCTTCTTAAGAAAAAATTTTCTTATATAATAAAAGGAACAGGTCATCCTTTAATATTACTTCATGGATTAATGGGGAATTTAAGTAATTTTAATGCTCTTTTAGATTTTTTTCCAAAAAAAGGATATAAAGTGATTATTCCTTCATTACCTATTTATAATATGCCATTATTACTTACTAATATTTATAATTTATCTAAATATGTTATAAAATTACTAATAGAAATAGGAATAGAAAAAGCTACATTAATAGGAAATTCTTTAGGAGGTCATATTGCTTTAATTATTGCAAAAAAAAGAATTGATTTAGTACATTCTGTAGTTCTTACAGGAAGTTCTGGATTATTTGAAAAAGCTTTTGGAGATGCTATTCCTAAAAGGGAAAATTATGAATATATTAGAAAAAAATCACAAGAAGTTTTTTATAATCCTAAAATTGCTACTAAAAAATTAGTAGATGAAGTATTTCATATGGTAAATGATAAAAAAAAAGGAATTAAAATTTTATATATTGCGAAAAGTTCTATGAAATATAATATGTCTAAAGATTTATCTGTAATAAAACAACCTTTTTGTTTAATTTGGGGGAAACAAGATCCTGTTACTCCACCAAAAGTAGCAAAAAAATTTCATAGATTACTTCCTCATGCTGAATTATATTGGATAGATAAATGCGGACATGTTCCTATGATGGAACATCCTAAAAAATTTATAAAAATTTTAGAAAAATGGCTTTCTAAATTTAATTTTCATCATGAAAATTTACTCTGTAAAATTTAAAGGAAGTTTTGAAAAACTTAATGATTCTTCTTTTATTATTCCAGAATATGCTTTTATTGGACGTTCTAATGTAGGAAAATCTAGTTTAATTAATTTTATTCTTAATTGTAAAATTGCTAAAGTTTCATCTAAACCAGGATGTACTAAATTAATTAATACCTTTTTGATTAATAATAAATGGTTTTTTATAGATTTACCTGGATATGGTTTTTTTTCTATTAAAAAAAAAAAACATAGTATAAAAAAATTAATTATAAATTATATTTTTTATAGAAAAAATTTAATTTGTTTATTTTTATTAATAGATAGTAGAATACCTATACAAAAAATAGATTTATATTTTATACATAAACTAAAAAAATTTAAAATTAATTTTTGTGTTATTTTTACAAAAATAGATAAATTAAATAAAAAAATTTTTAATAAAAATATAAGTTTATATAAAACAAAAATAAAAAAATATCCATATTTTTTGATATCTACTAAAAAAAAATATGGAAGAAAAAAAATTATACAGTATATTAAGAATTTAAATATAATTTTTCAAAAAAAATTTTTATAAAGAAAAACTTAAAATTCCTAATTCATAGGACTTTAATCCAAAACCTAAAATAGATCCTTGACAAACAGAAGATAAAAAAGATTGTTTTCTAAAATGTTCTCTAGCATAAATATTAGAAATATGAACTTCTATAACTGGAG
This sequence comes from Blattabacterium cuenoti, assembly GCF_014252455.1. Lineage (GTDB taxonomy): Bacteria > Bacteroidota > Bacteroidia > Flavobacteriales > Blattabacteriaceae > Blattabacterium > Blattabacterium cuenoti_R. Next base: position 544,926 of record NZ_CP060245.1, on the reverse strand, counting down.
ATGTAATAGCTTTAATAGCGTCTGCTATTCCTAAAGAAGTATGAGTATATGCTCCCGCGTTTAAAATAATTCCATCATAATTAAAACCTATTTTATGTAAAAAATCTATAATCTTTCCCTCATAATTACTTTGATAATAAGATATTTCTATATTAGAAAATATTTTTTTTTTTTTTATTTTATTTAAATAATCTATAAAATTTTCAGTACCATATAAATTTGGTTCTCTTTTTCCTAAAAGATTTAAATTTGGTCCATTAATAATACTTATTTTTTTCATAAAAAATGATTTATTAATTTATGGTAAACTTCTTTTTCATTTAAAAAACACCAATTACCTATAGGAATATTTTTTTTAGTAAATCCTCCAAAATTTACTCTATCTATTTTAATTACTTGATAAGTAAGTTTTTTAAATAATCTTTTAATGATTCTATTCCATCCTAAATGTAATCCAATTATTATTTTATTTTTTGATTTATAAATGAAATCTACTTTTACTTTTCCTTCTTTAAGGTATATTTTTCCTTTTTTAATTTTATTGATGTCTTCATATTCAAGATTTTTATTTAAAAAAACATGATATATTTTTTTTACATGATATTTTGGATGAGTTAATTTTTCAGTAATTAATCCATCATTTGTAAAAAGTAAAACTCCTGTAGTTAAACGATCTAATCGTCCAATAGGATATATTCTATAATTAGAAAATTTTGGAATTAAATTCATTACTGTTTTTCTATTTAATGGATCTTTTGTAGATGTAATAAATCCTTTTGGTTTATTAAGTAATAAATATATTTTTTTTTGATGTTTAATTTTTCTCCCATGATATTTAATAATATCATTTTTATGAACGATTGTTCCTAATTGATAAATAGATTTTCCATTTACTTCTATTACTCCGGATTGAATTAATTTATCTGCTTCTCTTCTAGAAGAAATACCAGCATTAGATAAATAACGATTTAATCGTATATAATCTTTTTTTTTATCTTTTATCATAATTTTAAATTATTCAAAACGAAAAAGAATTTCCATTGTATATTTTTTCAATTCTATTTTAGAAATATTATAATTTGGAGTAAATCCTAAAATAAAACCTCCACCTCCAGATCCACATAATTTAAAATAATGAGTATTAGTCATTAAACCTTTTTTCCATATTTTTAAAAAAATTTTTGGAATCATAGGACGAAAATAATGAAAAACCCAATAAGAAAGTAATTTAACATAATTTAATAAAATTTTAAAATCTCCATGAAGAAAAGTTTCAATACATTTTTCATTATATTTTATAAATTCTTCTTTAAATATTTTTTTAAATTTTTTATTTTTTAATTTTTTTAAAAAAATATTTATCATAGAAGAAGTTTTTTTAGGAAAACCGGAATTTATTAAAAAAATAGCTCCTTTTCCTTTCATTTTAGGAATTTTTATTTTAAAAATATTATTTTTAGAACGAATAAGTAAAGGATGATTAAAATAACAAATTAAAGGATCTAATCCAGAACTTTTTCCATGGAAAAAAGATTCCATTTTACTAAAAATTTTTTTTATACTTAAAAAGTTTTTTTTATACTTAAAAAGTTTTTTTTCTAATTTATTTTTAGCATATTTATCATAAATTGCTGCAACTAAAGCTCCTGAACTACCAATTCCATATCCTTGAGGTATATTAGAATAAAATATGATTCCTTTTTGAATATCTTTATATAAATTTTTAAAATTTATTTTTATTAAATTTTTTTTTTTAGAAATTTAAAATATTTTTTTAATTCTATATTAGAATTTTTATAATAATAAGATGTTTTAGTAGAATAAAATTTTAAAGTTCCTTTATAAAAATTATAAGGAATAGAAAGTCCACTAGAATTTTCTATAATTCCATATTCTCCAAATAAAAGAATTTTAGATGAAAAAAAAGATTGTTTCATAATAAAAATCAGAATTTATTTAAAACAATCTAATTTATTAATATTTATTAAATTTGTAATTTTTATTTAATAAAGATAATCAATAATAATTTATGATGAAAATAGCCTTATATGGACAAAAAATTGGACAAAAGAATATACCTTACTTAAATAAGTTCATAGGCTATGTTGTATCTAATCGTTCAATTGATATTTATATAGAAAAATCATTCTTTCATATATTATCTTCTTTTAAAGAATTTAAAAATCTTAATTTTCCTGTTTTTTCTCATTATAAAGAATTAACTAAAGATTTTAGTTTAATGTTAACGTTTGGAGGAGATGGAACTATATTATCTGCTATTCCTTGGATTAGAGATACAGGAATACCTATAGTAGGAGTTAATACAGGAAATTTAGGTTTTTTAGCGACTTTAAATAAAGATGTATTTATTCAAAAAATAGATGAAATTTTTAATCGAAAACTACATGTACTTCCTCGAAGTTTATTATATTTAGAAACCTCGATAATGGATCATCATAAATTTTTTAATTTTGCATTAAATGAAATTGTTATCTTTAGAAAAGAAATGGTTTCTATGATTACTATAGATGCGTATATTGATAATGAATTTTTAACTTCTTATTGGGCCGATGGATTGATAATTTCTACTCCAACTGGTTCAACAGGATATTCTTTGAGCTGTGGAGGACCTATTATTACTCCTGATAATAAAAATTTTGTTCTTACTCCTATCTCTCCACATAATTTATTTTCACGTCCGTTAATTATTTCCGATCATCAAAAAGTACATTTAAAAGTACATAGTCGTGTCAAATATTATTCTTTATCTATGGATACTAGATTAATTTCTTTAAATAAAGATACTGAATTGTATATTAAAAAAGCTCCTTTTTATATATATTTTATTCAAGAAAAAAAATCTACTTATTATAAAACTTTACGAGAAAAATTATTATGGGGAATGGATCAAAGAAATTAATTTATTTTTATATATTTGTTTATTCATTTTATGGAAGATTTTTTAAAAAAAATAAATTTAAATAAAATACCACATCATGTGGCTATTATTATGGATGGAAATGGTCGTTGGGCTAAAAAAAGGGGGAAAATTAGAACATTTGGACATAAAAATGCGATACAATCTGTAAGAGATTCTATCAATGGATGTAAAATATTAGGTATTCCTTATATTACTTTATATGTTTTTTCTTCAGAAAATTGGAATCGTCCTAAAAAAGAAATTGATAATTTAATGTATTTATTTCAAAATAATTTAAAAAATTATTTAGAAGAAATTCATAATAATAATATAAAAATTATTATTATAGGAAAAATAGAAAAATTTTCTAATTGGATTCAAAAAAATTTATTTTTTTTTCAAAAAAAAACTAAAAATAATACATCCATTACTTTAATTTTAGCTTTAAATTATGGATCTAGAGAAGAAATTATACAAGCTACAAAAAATATAGTGAAACAAGTAAATAAAGGTAATTTATCTATAAAAGATATTAATACTTTTTCTTTTAATAATTATTTGTATACTAAAAATATTCCATATGTAGATCTTATTATTAGAACTAGTGGAGAACAACGTATTAGTAATTTTTTATTATGGCAATCAGCTTATGCAGAATTATATTTCACGGATGTTTTATGGCCAGATTTTCGTAAAATAGATTTTTATAAAGCTATAATTCATTATCAAAAAAGAAAACGTCGTTTTGGAAAAATTGAATAATTTTAAAATTAAAATTTTTTTTCCTTTTATTTTTTTAATATATATGTTTTCATTTTCTGAAACAGATTTTTTTTTAGAAAAAAAACAAAAAGAATCTGAAAATATTAAAAATTTTTTTATAAAAAAAATTTTTATTATAGGAAAAACAAAATATAATCAAAATATTATTTCAAAATTATCCAATATTTTTCCTGGAGATGAAATTCAATTACCTGGTAATACAATTGATAAAGCTATTAAAAAATTATGGAAAAGTAATTTATTTAAAAAAATATCTATTTATAAAAAAAATATTTATTCATCATATCATAAAAATGAAATTAATTTATTTTTTGATTTAGATGATTTTATAGAATTTGATAAAGTTAATATCAAAGGAATTGATAAAAATTTATTTTCTATTTTGGAAAAATTTTTTTTAAAAAAACATATTTATGAATATGAAATTAATAATATAAAAAATTATATTAAAAATTTTTACTTAAAAAAAGGATATCCTAATATTTTAATAGATAGTAAAATTATCAATTATAATAAAAAAAATATTTTAGATATTGATGTTAATAAAGGTGAAAAAATAAAAATAGAAAAAATAATATTTTCTGGAAATAAAATTTTTACTCAAAAACAATTAATAAATTTTTTAATAAAAACTAAAACAAAATTTCCTATTTCTATTTTAAAAAAATATACATCTTTTATATATGAAAATATAGAAGAAGATTTAAAAAATATTAAATCTCAATATCATTCAAAAGGTTTTATAGATGTTAAAATTTTTTTAGATTCTATTAAAAAAAATTATAATAAAAATTATATAATAAAAATAAAAATTATTGAAGGAAAAAAATATTATTTAGGAAATATTAATTTTATTGGAAATAATATTATTCATACAAATCTTTTAAAAAAAATAATTTCTTATCAAGCAGGAGAAATTTATAATAAACAACAAATTAATAAAAATGTTTTCGATCAGATTTCTAATAGTATCCTTTCATATTATTTAGATTTAGGATATTTATTTGTAAAAATAAATTTGATAGAAAAAAAAATAGAAAATAATAAAATTTTTATAGATATAAAAATAGAAGAAAATAAACCAGTTATTATAAATAAAATAAATATTATAGGAAATACTATTACTAAAGATCATATTATTAGAAGAGAATTAAATTTAATTCCTGGAGATACTTTTTCTTCTAGTAAAATGAGGTCTAGTTTATTGAACTTATCTAAGTTAAATTTATTTGATAATAAAAAAATATATCCTTTTATTAAAGAAGACAAGGAAAAAGAAAATGTAAATATTGAATGGCATATAGTTGAAAAAAATTCTAATCAAATTCAATTACATGGAGGATATGAAAATAAAAAATTAATTGGTACTTTTCAATTAAATTGTGGTAATTTTTCTTTTAGAAATTTATTCAACATTTATTCATGGACTCCTATTCCTCAAGGAGAAGGACAAAAACTGTTATTATCTAGTAAATTTGGAAAAGATTTTTTATTATATAATATATCTTTTACAAATCCATGGATAGAAAAAAATACTCCAACTTTATTAAGTTTTAATATAAATTTTTTTAAAAAAAAAATAAAAAATATAGAAGATTTTTCTTTATTACCTACTAATGATAAAATAATTATACATGAAGGTTTTTTAAAAAAAATAGGAACGTCTATTGATTTTAATAAGTCTTTAAATTATTTAGATCCTAAATTAAAAATTATATTTTCTATTAATTATGACAAATTTTTTTATAATAAAAATTTATTTTCTAATTTAAATAAAAAAATACAAATTAATAATTTAAATTATTTAATTTCTTTACAAAGATTTACTTTAAAACCAGATTTTATTTTTCCTTTCCAAGGATCTCAAATACAAGTAAATAGCATTTTTACTTTACCTTATTCTTTTTTTTTAAAAAAAGATAAAATTAAATCTTACGAAGATTCATTTAATTGGATGGAATTTTTTAAATTTAAAATTACTTCTTTTTGGTATAAAAAAATTATGAATAAAATGGTAATTAAAGCTGGAGGAGAATTTGGAATTTTAGGAAAATATAATAAAAAAACACAATTATTTCCTTATCAAAAATTTTATATGGGTGGTTTAAAAAATTTATTTAATTCTAAATTAGAAAATATAGATTATATATCCTTAAGAGGATATTCTTTTAATAAAAATCATCCAGATTATATTAATCCTAATAATGGAGGGATTATTTATAATAAATCTATTGTTGAGATTCGTTATTTAATAAAAACATTGTTGAATCAATCTAAATTATGGACTATTGGATTTATAGAAGGTGGGATTATTAATGATTTTTATAAAAATTTTAATCCATTAAATATGAATAAATCTTTAGGATTAGGGTTCCGTTTTTTTTATTTACCAATAGGAGTTTTTGGGATAGATATGGCTTATCCTATAATAAATAGGAAGAAAAATAATCAATCAAAATGGAAAATGCATTTTATTATAGGAAAAGATTAACAAATTTATAAAATAAAAATTATATGAAAAAAAATCAGATAGTCTATTATTTATTCTTTTTTTTATTTTTTTGTAATTTTTTATATTCTACAGAATGTAATAAAAGAATTTTATGTAATCAAAAAATTGTTTGTTTAAATAGTTTAATTCTTATAGAAAAAATGCCTGAATTTTCAGAAGTTCAAAAAAAATTAGAAAGATTAAGTAAAAATCATGAAAATATTTTAGCAAAAATAGCTAAAGAATTCCATAAAAAAGTAGAAAGATTTAAAAAAAATAAAAATCCAATTTTAAAAAAAGAATTAGAAATATTACAAGCTAGAGCGAATGCTTATCAAAAAATAGCTTCAGATGATTTAGCAAAAAATCAAAATAAATTATTAAACCCTATATATAAAAAAATAGAAGATGCTATTTATAAAGTTATAAATAAAGATAAAACAATAATACGGGTAGATGATTGCAGTCCTGGAAAAGGAGTATTAGTTAATAAAGGATTAGATATCACAGAAGAAGTAAAAAAAGAATTAGGAATTGAATAAAAATAAAACAAAAGAAGTGGTATCTCCCGGAATCGAACCGGGGACACAAGGATTTTCAGTCCTTTGCTCTACCTACTGAGCTAAGATACCAACTTCTAATAAACAAAAATACAATATTAATATAATAAAACAATTAATAAGTTTATATATAGGAATATTTTTACTTATTTCTTGTAATACAAGAAAAGAAATTTATTTAAATAAAAAAAATCAAAATAAAAGTTATCCTATAAGAGTTTTTATTCATTCTAGCTTTTTATATAAAGAAAATGGATTGATTCGATTATTAATAAATTCTCCAATTATGGAAGAATATTCTATGCATACTTTGTTTCCAAATGGAATAAAATTATTTTTTTACGAAAAATATCCTAATAAATATACTTACCTTAGTGCAAATTGGATGAAATATACTAAAAAAATATTTTATCATTTTAAAGGAAATATTTTAATTAAAAATAAAAATGGAGATTTTTTAAAAAGTGAAGAAATATTTTGGAATAAAAAAAATAAAACAATTTTTAATAAAAAATATACAATAATATATTGTTCTAATGGGACAATATTATATGCTAAAAATGGAATAGAAGCATCTGATAATTTAAAAAAAATTAGATTAAAAAATATTAGTGGGATTATTCCTATATAAAAAAATATTTTATGGGGTTTCATATTAGTATAGTGTTTATTACTATACTTATATCTGCTTTTTTTTCCGGAATGGAAATGGCTCTTATTTCTTCTAATTTATTCAAAATAGAATTAGAAAAAAAGAAAGGATCTTTTCGTTCTAAATTACTTTCTATAAGTATTCAAAAGTATAAAACATTTATAACTACTATGTTAATAGGAAATACTATATCGTTAGTTATATATGGAATATATATGGAAAAATTATTTATATATATTTTACCAAAAAGTTTTTTAAATCATGATAATTTTTTTTATATTTTACTTTTAGAAAGTATAATTTCTGCAATTATTATTCTTATATTTGGAGAATATATCCCTAAACTAATTTTTAGGATATATTCTAATGAATTATTAAGTTTATTTATTATTCCTGTATATTTTATATATAAAATATTTTATCCTATTACTAATTTTATTATATGGATTACTAATACTTTTTTAAATTTTTTTGGTGAAAAAAAAGATGATAAAAAAAAAATTTTTGATAAAGAAGATTTAATTTATTTTATATCAGAAAATATAAAAAACAATATTCAAGGAATAGTAGAATCAGAAGTAGAAATATTTCATCAAGCTTTGGTTTTTTCTGAAAAAAAAGCAAAAGATTGTATGGTTCATAGAAAAGAAATTATTTCTTTAAATATATTAAATATATCTACTATTGATAAAATACGTTATAAATTTACGGAAAAAGGATTATCAAAAATAGTGATTTATAAAAATAATATAGATAATATTATAGGATATATTCATTATTTAGATATTTTAAAAAAACCTAAAAATATTGAATATATTATTCTTCCTGTAGAATTAGTTCATGATACTACACCTGTGCGAGAAATTATGGATCTTTTAATTAAAAAAAAAAAAAGTATAGCAATTGTATTAGATGAATATGGTGGAACGGCTGGAATGATAACTATAGAAGATATTTTAGAGGAATTTCTTGGAGATATAAAGGATGAACATGATGAAATAAAATTTATTGATAAAAAATTAAATGATAATGAATTTTTATTTTCAGCTCGTTTAGAAATTGATTTTTTAAATACAAAATATAAATTAAATCTTCCAAAATCTGAAGAATATGAAACTTTAGGAGGTTTAATTGTTAATTATATCGGGTATCTTCCTAAAGATGGAGAAAAAATAATTATTAATGATATTTTATATATTGAAGTAAACAAAGTATATAAAAATAAAATAGAAGAGGTTTTTCTTAGAAAAAAAAATTATAAATGAGTTTTTTAGAAAAAATTAGAAAAAATACATGGATTTTATTTTTATTTATAGGAATTTTTTTAATTTCCTTCATATTAGATCCTAATATTTTAATTAAATTATTTATAAAAGATTATAATAATATAATAGGAAAAGTAAATGGAGAAAATATTTCTATAAAAGAATATATAAATACTTTTCAATTTTTAAAAAGATTTAATCAGTCTGATTCAGATGTTGATTTAAAAAATAAAGCTTGGAAATTATTAATAAATGAAAAATTATTGAATCAACAAGCTTTAAAATTAGGATTAGAAAGTACTAAAAAAGATTTTTGGAATGCTATATCTAAACAATCTATATATAGTTATGTCTTAGATTTTCAAGATAATAATGGTTTTTTTGATTTAAATAAATTTAAAATTTATTTAAAAAATTTAGAAAAAAAATTACAATATAATAATTCTCAAATTGAAGATGAAAAAAATATTTGGTTATATGAAAAAAATAATATACCAAAAAGAATTCTTTCTCAAAAATATATAGAAATGTTAATGTATGGATTAAATACATCTTTAGTAGAAGCAGAATTAAATTTTAAAAATAAAAATTATAATACTATTATTGATTATATTTTTATTCCTTATTCAGAAATAGAAAAAAAATATAATTTATTAAAGATAAATTATTTTGATATAAAAAATTATATTCATAAACATAAATTTCTTTTTCATAAAGAAAATTTAAGAAATCTTAGTTTTGTTATTATTAGATCTAAACCATCTTTAAACGATAAAAAAAATATGAAAAAAAAAATGAGTATTTTATTTAATAAATTGAAAAATACTCATAATGATTATGATTTAGTTGAAAATTATTCTGAAAAATCTTTTGATTCTCATTATTATTTTAAAAAAGATCTTCCTGTATTTTTACAAAATTTTGTTATTAAAAATAATAACATAGGGAATATATTGGGTCCTATAGAAAAAGATAATATTTATATTATTGCAAAAATAATAGGGAAAAAAAAAATATCTGAATCAGTTTTATCTAGTCATATTTTAATTTCTCATAAAGATGCTATACGGACATCTAATCATAGAACTAAAAAAGAAGCTGAAAAAATAGCTAAAAAATTATATAAATTTATTAAAAAAAATCCTGATAAATTTAATTCTTTAGTAAAAGAAAAATCAGAAGATATAATAAATGCAAAAAACCATAAAGGAAATTTAGGATGGTTAAGATATGAAGATCAAAAATATATTGGACCATTTAATATTTTTAATTCAGAAAAAAAACAAGGAATGATTCAATTAACTGAAACAAAATTTGGATATCATATTGTACGAATAGATAAAAAGAGTCCTCCTAATACTGCTTATAAATTTGCAGTTATTATAAAAACATTAAATACATCTAATAAAACGGAAAATTTTATAAATAAAAATGTTAAAAATTTTTTATTAGAAATTAAAAATTATACAATTAATACGTTTATTAATCAAGCAAGAAAAAAAAAATATGAAACTCTTTATTTAAGAACTATTAATAATAATCAATGGAAAATAGATGGATTAAATACAGATGTAGATAAAGAAATTATTAATTGGAGTTTTGAAAAAAAAAGAAAAGAAGGAGATAGTAATGTCTTTTATTCTTCAAATAAAGATTCTATTATTGTTTATCTTTCCAAAATTAAACAAAGAGGATTTAATATTGAAAAAATTAAAAATGATATTATTCCATTAATTAGAAGAAAAAAAATAGAAAAAATTTTATCTTATAAAAAGTTTAATTTTGAAAAATTAGAAAAAATAGCAAATTTTTTTTCTAAAAAAATAGAAAAAAATTATAAAATTAATTTTTATAATTCTATTATTAATCATGATAAAGAACCAAAAATTGTTGGATTTGCTTCTTCTTTTAAAACAGAAAAAACTTCTAAACCTTTATTAGGAAAAAAAGGAATTTTTTTTATTAAAGTATTAAAACATTCTTCTTATACTAAAAAACCTTCATATCTTTTTTATGAAATAGAAACATTAAATACTTTTTTAAGAAAAAATATATTAGAACTTGTAGGAAAAGTATTAATAAATAAATCTAGAATAGAAGATTATAGAAATATTAAAAAATTTTAATTACGTTTTATAGAATTTAATTTTTCTTTTTTTTTAAAAAAAATATGTTTTTTTTCTGTTATATGTTTTTTATCAAAACTATTTTGAATAATTTCATTATAAATTTTATTTTTAGCATTTTTTAAAAATCTAACACCTTCACCCATCATACGAGCAATTTCTGGTATTTTTTTTGGACCAAACAAAATTATAGCTATAATAATAATTAAAAAACTTTCTTCAATACTAATAAATAAAAATGTTATCATTATTTTTTTTCTATTTTATTATTTTTTTTTAGAAAAATCATATACAATAGATGACGCTATAAATATGGAAGAATAAGTTCCAATACTTACTCCTAAAAATAAAGCTAACATAAAACTACGTATAGAAGTTCCTCCAAATAAAAAAATAATACTTATAACTAATAAAGTTATAAATGAAGTGTTGATTGTTCTATTTAAAGAATTATTAATTCCATTATTTATAATATTTTTTGTTAATTTTTTTGAATGATATTTTCTTATTTTATCGTAAACAATTACGGTATCATTAATAGAATATCCTATAATAGTTAATAAAGCTGCAATAAAAGTTTGATCTATTTCTAAAATAGGAATATATTTATAAAAAAAAGAAAAAAAACCAATAACAATTATAATATCATGTAATAATGCAATAATAGCTCCTACTCCAAATTGCCATTTTTTAAATCTTATAAAAATATAAAAAAATATACCTATGAAAGATAATATAATAGAGAATATCGCTTTATTAGTTATTTCTGAAGCTAAAATAGGTTCTACTTTTTCTGTAGATAAAATTCCTAAAAATTTATTTTTTTCTATTTTTTTAAAATTTTGATAATTAATATGATTATAATAAGGTTTTAAAACTAAAAACATTTTTTTTAAAATTTCTTGATCTACTTGATTAGATTTATTTTGAATTTTATATTTAGTTATTATTTTTAATTGATTTTTTTTACCAAAAGTTTTTACTTCTGGAAATGAATATTTTCCATTTTCTATAAAAATTTTAGATAAAGATAATGAAATTTTTTCTGGTATAACTTTTTTATCAAAACGGATTATATAAGAACGTCCTCCTAAAAAATCTATTCCATAATTTAATTTTTTATAAAAAATTGAAAAAATACTTATTAAAATTAATATCAAAGAAATCATATAATTTAATTTTCTTTTAGATAAAAAATCCCATTGTATTTTTTTTATAAAAAATTTTTTAGAAAAAGAAATATTTTTATATTTTTTTAAATGCCATTCTAAAAAGAATCTTCCTAAAAAAATAGAAGAGAAAACAGATGTAAAAAAACCAATGATTAAAGTTTTAGAAAAACTTTTAATAGGTCCTATTCCAAAATAAAATAAAATACATCCACATAATAAAGTAGTAATTTGTCCATCTAATATAGAAGATAACGCTCCTTTAATAGTATAACTATTATTAATAGAAGTTATAATCGAAAATCCATGATTAATATTTTCTTTAATTTTTTCATAAATAAGAATAAAAGAGTCCATGGACATAGCTAATGTTAATATAATACCAGCTATTCCTGGTAAAGTTAATACAGAATTTGTAGAAATCATAATTCCTAAAATAAATATTAAATTAAAGATTAATATGATATTAGCATATATACCTGGAATTGAGTAATAAAAAATCATCCAAATGAAAACAAAAAATATAGCGATACAAAAGGATAATATTCCATTTTTAATAGTTTCTCTTCCTAAAGAAGGGCCTATAATTTCTGATTGAATAATTTTAATTGAACTAGGAAGTTTTCCTGCATTTAATATATTAATTAAATCTTCTGATTCTTGTAAAGATAATTTTCCTGATATTTGAGATATTCCATTATAAATAATAGATTGAACATTAGGTGCAGTATATACTAAATCATCAAGTACTATAGCAATATTTTTTCCAATATTTTTTTCAGTAAATATTTTCCAATTTCTAGTTCCTTCTTGATTCATTTTAATATTTATAAATATTTCATTAAAAGGTCCAAAAGATTTATATGCATCAATAATCATATTTCCATTTAATTGAGAAATTTCTTTATTAAAATTTTTGATAGCAAATAATTGAAAAAATTTTTCTTTTTTATATTTATAAGTTTTATATCCCCATATAAATTTTATATTATGTAAATTATATGGGAGATAATCAATAATTTTTTCAGAATTGAAAAAATTATTGATTATATTTTTATCCTTTGTATTAACAAATCCTATAGAATTATTAAATGGAATATGACGGATATTTAAAATATCGATTAAAGATCTTTTTCCATTTTTTGAAAAAATTTTATTAATTTTTTCAAAAAATGGAAAAAGATCTTGCAAATTATATATTTCAAAAAAATTTAATTCAGCTTTTTTTTGTAAAATATGTTTTATTCTATCTATATTTTTTATATCAGATAATTCTACTAAAATTTTATTTGAATTTTTAATTCTTTGAATATGATGTTGATGTATCCCTAATTGATAAATTCTAGATTTAATAATATTATAAGCTGTAGAAATAGATAATTCTATTTTATTTTTAATTAATTTTTCTATTTTTTTATTTAAATCATATTCATTATCATAATTTTTTAAAAAAAATTGATTATTAAATAAATCTAAAATGGATAAATTATTTTTATGTTTTTGTTTTTCTTTATAAAATGAATTTATAAAAGTTGTATAATAATCAATATTTGAATTTTGTTCTATTTTTTTATCTGTTATTTTCAAAATTTTTAAAAAAAAAGGATTTGTAGAATTATTAGAAAATTTTTTTAATAAATCCTTTTCAGATATTTCTAAAATCATACTAATACCTCCTTTTAAATCTAAACCTAGATTTAAAATTTTATTATAAATAGAAAAATCATCAATATATAATTTTTTATTTTGATCAAAATTTTTATTATCTAATTGATAAAAATAAATACTAAAAATAATATAATATAAAGAAATAATAGTAAGTGAAAAAAATATAAAAAATGTAAAAAAATTTCTTATACGCATTTTATAATAATATAAAACTTAATAATATTTTTTTAAATTTAAAATATAAAAAAACATTTTGATATTTTGATACAATTTTTTTTATAAAATGAATAATTTCTTTATTAAGTATTTAATAGAAATTAAAGATCATCCTATAATATCTTTATTAATTATAGGGAATATTTTTCTTATAGAAAGTATTTTATCTATAGATAATATAACCTTATTAGCAACTATGGTTTTAAAATTAAAAAAAAATGATCGTAAAAAAGCTATAAAATATGGAATTTTTGGAGCTTATTTTTTTAGATTTATAGGGTTATTATTTACTTCTATTTTAATTAAAATTTGGTGGTTAAAACCATTAGGAGGTTTATATTTAATATTTATTAGTTTAAATTATTTTTTTTTTCAAAAAAAATATAAAAAAATAAAACATCAAAAATCACATTCTTTTTGGAAAATATTAATATCAATAGAATTAATGGATTTAATTTTTTCTATTGATAATATTGTTTCAGCTATTTCTTTTTCAAATAATTTTATATTAATTTTTTTAGGAGTTTTTATAGGAATTTTATTTATCAGATTTTTATCTAAAAGTTTTATTTATTTAATAGAAATTTATCCTTTTTTAAAAAATTCAGCTTTTTATGTAATTTTATTACTTGGATTTAAACTTATTATTTCTTCTTTTAAAGAAAAAAATATTATAAATATTAATATAATAAATATTATATTAGATAATTATTTTTATTTTATTACTATAATAATTTTTATTTTGTCTATTAGTATTTCTTTTTTTTGTAAAAAACTAAACTAATATAATTAATGGATCTTCTAATATTTTTTTTAAATAAGTAATAAAATTACTTGCTGTAGATCCATCTATAATTCTATGATCACAAGATAAAGTAATTTTCATCATATTTCCAATAATAATATTAGAATTTTTAATAATTGGTTTTTCTATAATAGCACCTATAGAAAGAATAGAGGAATTTGGATAATTAATAATAGAAGTAAAAGATTCTATTCCATACATACCTAAATTTGAAACAGTAAATGTACTATTTACTAATTCTTTTGGTTTAATTTTTCTTAATTTTGAACGTTCAACTTTATCTTTAATTTCCTTGGAAATTTGAAGTAAAGATTTTTCATCCGTATTTTTTATAACTGGAACTATTAATCCATCTTTTATAGCTACTGCTACTCCGATATTAATATTATAATGATAAATAATTTCATTATCATTCCAAGAAATATTCATATATATATGTTTTCTTAAAGAAATAGATACTGCTTTAATAATAATATCATTAAATGAAATTTTTTCTTCTATATCAAGTTTTTCATTTAAATTTTTTCTTAATTCTATTATTTTACCTACATTAATTTCTTGAAAAAGATAATAATGTGGTGCAGTAAATTTAGAAAAAGTTAAATGTTTCGCAATTTTTTTTCTTATGGATGTAACTATAATACGTTTTTCATTTTTTAATGACAAATTATTTCTTTTTTTTTCATCATATAATTCAATATCTTTTTTAATAATTCGACCATTATCTCCACTTCCTTTGATTTTATGAATAGAAATTCCTCTTCTTTTTGCCATTTTTTTTGCTAAAGGAGAGATAAAAATTCTTTGTAATTCATTTTTTTCTTCATTCAATTCATTTTTTTCTTCATTCAATTCATTTTTTTCTTCATTCAATTCATTTTTTTCTTCATTCAATTCATTTTTTTCTTTATTTAATTCATTTTTTTCTTCATTCAATTCATTTTTTTCTTCATTATATTGTTTTATAATAGGTTTTATATCTTCTCCTTTTTTTCCTATAATAGCTAAAATATCATTGACTCGTGTAGTTTCTCCTTCTTTGACTCCAATAAAAAGAATTATTCCACTAACATCAATTTCAAAATCTTGAATAGCTTTATCCGTTTCAATTTCAGCTATAATATCCCCTTCTGATACTTTATCTCCTACTTTTTTATTCCATTTAATTACAGTCCCTTCTTTCATTGTATCACTTAATTGGGGCATAGATATTATTTCTGCCATTATTTTAAAATATTTATTTTTAACATTATAATTAAGATTAGGAAGATATTTTTTTATCTAAAAAAGGATAATTAGATTCATTATAAACGTAATCATACATATTCTTTAAAGAAGGAATATCAGAATTTTCTGCAAATTTTACACAAAAATCTACTTCTTTTTTAATTTTTTTTTCAATAAAATCTAAATTTTTTATAGTTTTCCATTTATTTTTTAAAATAATTTTTTTTAATTTTAAAATAGGATCTTTTTTTTTATATAAAAAAAGTTCATCTTTACTACGATATAATTCTGAGTCAGACATAGAATGGCCTCTATATCTATAAGTTTGAATATCTAAAAAAGTAGATCCATATCCATTTCTAGCTTTTTCAATTGCTTTATAAGCAACTTTTGCTATTTTTTCTGGGTCCATTCCATCTACAGGATAAGAAGGCATTCCATATGAAAGACCAATTTTATATATATCTTTTATATTTGTACTTCTTTTGACAGATGTTCCCATTGCATATTGATTATTTTCACAAATAAAAACTACAGGTAATTTCCATATCATAGCCATATTAAATGTTTCATGTAAAGATCCTTGTCTCACTGCTCCATCCCCCATAATAGTAAGTGTTACAGCTTTTCTATTAAAATATTTATCTGCAAAAGCAATCCCAGCTCCTAATGGAATTTGTCCTCCAACAATTCCATGGCCTCCATAAAAACGATATTTTTTACTAAAAATATGCATAGATCCACCAATTCCATGAGAAGTCCCTGTTATTTTTCCTAAAAGTTCCGCCATGACTTTTTTTGGATCTACTCCCATAGAAATAGGTAAAATATGACATCTATAAGCAGTAATAATTTTATCTTTATTTAAATCCATAGCATGAGTTAATCCAGCAGGTAAAGCTTCTTGTCCATTATATAAATGTAAAAATCCTCTAATTTTTTGTTTTAAATATAATGAACGACATTTATCCTCGAATTTTCTCCAAAAAGACATATCTTTAAACCATTTAAGATAAGTTTTTTTGGTAATTTTTTTCATAAGAAAAAATTTTATGAAGTTATATTATAAAAACAAATTTAATCTATAAAAAATAAATCTACAAAAATTTAAAATTAAATAAAATGAATAATTTTTTCTAAATAATTTTTTCTAGAACCCTTAATTAAAATATAATCTGTTTGAATAGAATTATTTTTAATCCATTTAATAAATATTTTCAAATTTAAAAATTTTTTAATTTTATTAGAATTATTTTTTTTTATATTAAAAAATATTTTTCCTATTAAAAAAATAGTATTTATATTACTTTTTTTTAAAAAAAAAATAATATTTTCATGTTCTTTTTTAGAAAAATTACCTAATTCTAACATATCTCCTAATATAGCTATTTTAGATCCTTTAATTTTATTAAAAAAATTTAAAGAAGATAACATACTATTAGGATTAGCATTATAACAATCTGCAATAATTTGTATATTATTTTTTTTTAAAATTTGAGATCTATTATTATTAGGAATATATTCTTCTATAGCTTGTTTAATTTTTTTTAAAGAAATTTTAAAATAAAGTCCTATAGATAAAGCTGAAGCAATATTATATAAATTATAAGATCCAATTAATGCAGATATTATTGGTGTTTTTTTAAATAATAAAATAGATTTTAAATTATTTGTATTATATAAATATTTAATGGGAACATCTGAATCTTTTTTTTCTGAAAAAATATATCTTTTTATTCCTAAACTATTCGTTAATTGTATAGGGTCATCTCCATTTACAAAAACCATTTTTTTATTTTTTTTTAAAAAATTATATAATTCTAATTTCCCCCTTATTACTCCTTGTATATTTTTAAATCCTTCTAAATGAGCTTTTCCAAAATTAGTAATATATCCATAATCTGGATGGATGATATAACACATTTTTTCTATTTCTTTTTCATGATTAGCACCTATTTCTATAACCGAAATTTGAGCATTATTTGGAATAGATAAAATAGTTAAAGGGATCCCTATATGATTATTAAAATTATTTTTTGTTGAATGAACAATTTTATATTTCTTAGAAAGAACAACTTTTACTAATTCTTTAGTAGTAGTTTTTCCATTACTTCCTGTAATGGCAATAATAGGTATATTATTTAATTTTAATCTATGATATAAAGCTAATTTTTGTAAAAAAATTAAAGAATTTTTTACCAAAAAAAATTTTTTATTTTTATAAAAATATTGATTATTATCTATAATAGCTATCATAGCGCCATTTAAAATTGCATCATGAGCAAATTTATTTCCATCATAATTTTTTCCTTTCAAAGAAAAAAAAATAGAATTATTTTTTACTTTTTTACTATGAATTACTATACCAGATGATTTAGTATAATATAATTTATAAAAATTTTTAATTTTGATATTATTATCCATTTTAAAAAAAATCTTTTTCTAGTTTCATTTTTAAATTATTAATATTGTTAATTATTGTTCTTTTTTGATTTTTAATATAAGAAATATATCCTGTTTCCTCTGAAATTACTAAACATATCGCATCTGTTTTTTCTGATAAACCAATAGCTGCTCTATGACGTAAACCTAAACGAGAAGGTATTTCTTTATTATAAGATACAGGAAGTATTGCTCTAGTTTTTATAATTTTATTTTCTATAATTACCACAGCTCCATCATGTAATGGACTATTTTTATAAAAAATACTTTCTAAAATAGGAATATTTACTTTAGCATCCATATCATCTCCATTTTGTATAAAATTTTTAATATCTTGATGTAATTGAATAACAATTAAAACTCCAGTTTTATCTCCTGAAAAAATAGCACAAGCTTTTACAATACTATCTATAGTTTCCGTTTTTATAGAAACTCCTGATTTTCCAAAAATAGAGAAAATAAATTTTTTTAAAAAAATTCTACTTCCTACTATAAGAAGAAATTTTCTTATTTCTGGTTGAAATAAAATAATTAATACTAAAAAACCTCCTTGAAAAAAAACGCTTATTACTACACTAAGTAGTTTCATTTTATAAGCTTCTACAATTTTCCAAAAAATAAAAGTAGCAATAATCCCGTAAAAAATATTTAAAGCAACTGTATTATAAACAAGTCTATATATTTGTAATAAAATAATAGCTACTAAAAAAATATCTAAAATATCTATAAAAGAAATTTTCAAAAAAAATTATAATATAAGTTTTTAAAATTATGTAATAAATTATAAAATTTTATTATAAAATTTTATTAAATTAATACATTCTATCGCTTCTTTTACATCATGGACTCGAAATAATTTTATTCCATTTAAAATAGCTAAAGTATGAATAATAGTAGTAGCATTTAAAGATTTTTTAGAAGAAATATTTAAAATATTTTGAATCATAGATTTTCTAGATATCCCTATTAATATTATATAATCTTTAAATCCTAATAAAGATAAATGTTTTAATAATTGAAAATTTTCTTGTAAAGTTTTTCCAAAACCAAATCCTGGATCTAAAATAATATCATTAATTCCTTTTTTTTTTAAATCAAAAATTTTTTTAGAAAAAAAATGATTTGCTTTTATAATGATATTTTTAGAAAATTCATTTTTTTTTTTATATAAGTTAATATATAAGGAATTTTAAACTTAGATAATAAATTAAACATATGTGGATCTAATGTCCCTCCAGATATATCATTAATCATTAAAACTCCTTCATTAATAGCTATTTTTGCTACTTTACTACGAAAAGTATCTATAGATATTTTGATATCTGGAAAAGTTTTTAAAATTAAACGAATAGGTTTTATAATACGTCTAATTTCTTCTTCTATTGAAGGATATTTGGATCCTGGACGAGAAGAACATCCTCCAATATCTATAATATCTGCTCCTTCATTTAATAATTTTTCTACATGTTGTAAAATTTTTTTTTCAGAATTTAATTTTCCTCCATCATAAAAAGAATCAGGAGTTAGATTTACTATTCCCATAATTTTTGGATTTTTAAAAGATAATAAGGTTCCTGCACAATTAATTGTCATGAAAGAATTAATTTTAATTTTTTAATGAAATAAAATTAAATGATATGAATTGTATGTTTGTTGATTTTATTATGAATAAATGTCAAAAAATATTTAAAAAAAAATTAAATTATTATAATTTATCATGGAATATTATAGGAATTAGTTCTATAATAGATCAAATTTTTATTAAAATAATTAGAATAAAAAATATTCAAAAAAAAGGATATCAAAAAATAAAAGAAGAAAATATTACAGATACTTATATAGATGTTATAAATTATTTGATTATTATTTTGATAAAATTGAATATTTCTTATAAATTTATTAAAAAACTTTCACATTATGAAATAATTAATCTTTATATTAAACAATTTAATAAAATAAAAAATTTAACAAAATTAAAAAAAAAATATCTTTCTTTAGAAAAAATTATAGAATATATTTTTTTTCTAAAAAAAAATAAAAAAAATTTATTGAATAAAGAATTAGAAAAAATTATTTTAAAAATGTTAAACATTATCATATCACTTACACTTAAATTAAAAAATTAAAATCTTTTTAAAAAAAAAGATGAGAAAAAAAATTATTATTGCAAATTGGAAAATGAATCATGATTTTTATGAAACAACTTCTTTTATTAGAAATTTATTAAAATTTATTTTTGAAAGAAAAATATATCATAAAAAAAAAATTATAATTTCTCCTTCTTTTCCTTTTTTACATATTTCTAATCAAATTATACAAGGAACTACTTTAAATATTGCAGCACAAAATATCCATTATATGGATAATGGATCTTATACAGGAGAAGTATCTGCTTCGATGTTAAAATCGATAGGAATTCAAAAAATAATATTAGGACATAGTGAACGTAAAAAATATTTTATAGAAACAAATGATATTCTTTTTAAAAAAATTCAAAAAGGATTACAATATAATTTTGATATAATATTTTGTATTGGAGAAACGTTAATTGAAAGAGAAACAAAAAAACATTTTTTAATAATAAAAAAACAATTGGAAGAAACTATTTTTAAATTTTCTTTAAAATATATTCATCATTTTATTATAGCATATGAACCTATATGGGCTATAGGAACAGGAAATACAGCTTATCCTGAAGAAATAAAAAAAATGCATGAATATATTCGTTTTTTATTTAAAAAAAAATATGGAGAAAATATATCTAACAATATATCTATATTATATGGAGGTAGTATTAATGATATTAATGCTAAAAATATTTTTTCTATAAATAATGTAGACGGAGGTCTTATAGGAAATGCTTCATTAAAAATAGAAAAATTTTTAACAATTATTCAATCTTAATAAGATATATTTGTTTTTATTAGGCCTCGTAGCTCAATTGGATAGAGTTTCTGATTACGGATCAGAAGGTTATGGGTTCGAATCCCTTCGAGGTCACACATTTATTTTATCCTAAATAAGGTTTAAGAATTTTACTTCTAGTAGAATGTTTTAATCTTTTTAATGCGATACTTTCAATTTGTCTAACACGTTCTCTAGTTAAATCACAAAATTGTCCTACTTCTTCTAATGTCATTGGAGGGGATCCATTTAATCCAAAATGTAAGATAATTACACGACGTTCTCTTTCACTTAAAGTTTCTAAAATACGTTTAATATCTTTACGAAGAGATTCTTTTTCTAAATGTTCATCTGGACGTGGAGATTCATCAGATCGGACTAAGTCATATAAATTAGAATCTTCTCCTTCTATTAAAGGTGCATCCATTGAAATATGACGTCCTGAATTTTTTATAGATTCTTCGACATCTTTTTCATTCATATTTAAATATTCTGAAATTTCTCTTGCAGATGGTGTCCTTTGAAGTTTTTGTTCTAAGAGAGACAAAGTTTTTAATATTTTATTTAATAAAGCTAATTTATTTGTAGGTTGACGAATAGAACGTGATTGTTCAGCTATTGCTTGTAAAATAGCTTGTCTAATCCACCAAACAACATAAGAAATACATTTAAATCCTCTTGTTTCATCAAAACGTAAAATTCCCTTAATTAAACCCAAATTTCCTTCATTAATTAAATCACATAAACTTAATCCTTGATTTTGATATTGTTTTGCAACAGAAACGACAAAACGTAAATTAGCATTAACAAGTTTATCTACAGCACTAGAATCTCCTTTTCTTGCTTTACGAGCGTATTTTACTTCTTCTTCTGGAGTTAATAATGGAATTTTACCTATCTCATGAAGATATTTATCTAATGATTCAGATTCACGATTGGTTACTTGTTTAGTAATTTTAAGTTGTCTCATGTCATTTTATTTTTTAATCATTTGTTTGGACGAGGTAATAGTATTTTTCTAGAAAGTTTCATTTTTTTATTTTTAATATCAATTCCCATAAATTTTACTTCAATAATATCTCCTATATTTAATTCTTCTTCTATTTTATTTAATCTTTTCCATCTTATTTCAGAAATATGTAAGAGTCCTTCTACTCCTTTAGATATTTCTACAAATGCTCCAAAATCTTTTATAGATTTGACTTTTGCTTTATAAATTTTTCCAATTTCAGGAACAAAAGTTATTTCTTTAATTCTATCAATAGCTTTTTTTATTTTTTTAATATTTTTTCCTATTATTTCAATATTTCCTTTATTATTTTTTTCTTCAATTACTATATTAGTTTCTGTTTCAGATTGTATTTCTTGAATAACTTTTCCTCCTGGTCCAATAACAGACCCTATAAAATTTTTTGGAATATGTAAAGTATATATTTTAGGAGCATTAGGTTTTAATTTATTTCTATAAATAGGTAATATTTTGTACATTTTATTTAAAATAAAAATACGGCCTTTTAAAGCTTGTTTTAAGATAGTATTTAAAAGATCATAGGTTAATATAGGTTTTTTAACATCCATTTGACATGCTGTTATTCCATATTTAGTTCCTGTTATTTTAAAATCTAATTCTCCAAAATGATCTTCATCTCCCATAATATCTGATAATATTACTGTTTTTTTTTTATTCATAAATAAACCCATAGAAATACCAGCAACAGGATTTTTAATAGCTATTCCTGCATCCATTAAAGCTAAACTAGCAGCACAAACAGTTGCCATAGAAGAAGACCCATTAGATTCTAAAATATCTGAGACTACACGAATTGTATATGGATTATTATCTGGAATAACATTTTTTAATGCTCTTTGTGCTAAATTACCATGACCTATTTCTCGTCTAGAAACACCTCTTATTGGACGTATTTCACCTGTAGAAAAAGGAGGAAAATTATAATGAAGATAAAATTTTTCTTGATTTTCAATAATTACATTATCAATTCTATTTGCGTCTAAAGATGATCCTAATGTTACTGTAGTTAAAGATTGAGTTTCTCCTCTAGTAAATATAGCAGAACCATGAACTTCAGGAAGATAATTAACTATACTAGATATAGATCTAATTTGTTCGAATTTTCTATTATCTAATCTAATTCCTTTTTCTAAAATCATATTGGTAATGATTATTTTTTTTATTTCATCATAACATTGATTAATAAAAATCTCATAATTATCTTTTTGATCTATAGATAATGTGTTTTTAAAATTATTTAATATTGAATATTCTTGAATAGATCTATTTTTTTTAGATAAAAATTTTTTATAACTTTGATAAGTTTTTTTATATGAGTAAGAAAATAATTGTTTTTTTATAGTTTCTTGTTCTATAGAATTTTTTATTTTCTCTAATAAAAATTTTTTAGGTTTTATTTTTTGTATTAATCTTTTTTGAGCTTCTATTTGATATTTTATAGCTTTATGAGCGATATGAATAGCTTTAATGAATTCATTTTCTTTTATTTCTTTCATTTCACCTTCTATCATAATTATAGAGTTATTTGAAGCACCAACTATTAAATCTAAATCTGATTGTTCTAATTGATCTATATTAGGATTTATAAAAAATTTTCCATTTATACGAATAATACGAATTTCTGATATAGGACCATTAAATGGAACTCCTGCTACAGATAAAGCTGTAGAAGCTGCTAAACCAGCTAGTCCATCTGGTAAAATAGTTTTATCATAAGATAATAGAGAGATCATGATTTGTATTTCTTTTCTAAAAAATTCTGAAAATGTAGGTCTTATAACACGATCTACTAATCTCATTGTTAAAATTTCTTCATTAGAAGGTCTTCCTTCTCTTTTTATAAATCCACCAGGTATTTTTCCTCCTGCAGAATATTTTTCTCTATAATCTACGGTTAATGGTAGAAAATCAATGTCATTTTTTTTATCATTAGAAGAAACTACTACAGTTGCTAATAAAATAGTATTATTAACGCGAACAATTGCAGATCCATCAGCTTGTTTAGCTAATTGTCCTGTTTCTATAATAATATTACGATTATTATCTAATGATATGATTTCTTTTATACTATTTGACATATTTAATTTATTTTATATATATAAAAAAAAAGAAATCAAATATTATATAATAATTATTTTCTTAATCCTAAAATAGTGATTAATTTTGTATAATGATTTATATTTTTTGTTTTTAAATATTTTAATAATTTTTTTCTTTTTACAACCATTCTTATAAGTGATCTTTCTGTATTAAAGTCTTTTTTATGATTTTTTAAATGTATACTTAAATGATTAATTTTAAAAGTTAATAAAGCAATTTGAGTTTTTGTTCCCCCTGTATCTAAAATAGACTTTCCATGAGTTTTAAATATTTCTTTTTTTTTTTCTACAGTTAAGTACATATCATGTATTATGATGATTATAATAAAGTTAAAAATATTTTTTTTAATTATTTTATTTTAAGTATAGAATCGAGATATTTTCTATTATTGGATAAACGTGGGACTTTATTTTGTCCACCTAATTTTTTATATTTTTTTAACCAATCATAAAATAATCCATTTCTAGCAACTTTTATTACAGGAGGAAGTAAAATCATGTTTTTATGTCTTTTAGTTTCATAATCAGAATTTAAATATTTTAATTCTTTATCTAAAATATCTCTAAAATATTTTAAATTTTTTGGATGTTTTTTAAATTCTATAATCCATTCATGAGCTCCAGAATTTTTTTTATTAATATAAATTGGTCCAGCTGTATATTCATGAATAATAGAATCAGTTTTTATACAAGTTTTTTTTAATGCTTTTTCTGCATTTTCTATAATTAATTCTTCTCCAAAAGAATTAATATAATGATTCGTTCTTCCGGATATATATATTCTATATGGAGATAGATTAGTAAATCTAATAGTATCTCCAACTATATATCTCCATAATCCAGCATTAGTAGAAACTACTATTGCATAATTTTTATTTAATTCAACTTTTTCAATAGGAATAACTTTTGGAGACGTATTATCAAAATCTTCCATGGGAATGAATTCATAAAAAATTCCATGATTTAATAAAAGTAATAGGTCTTCTTTATTTTTTTGATCTTGTACAGCAAAAAAACCTTCTGATGCACTATATACATCATAATAATATATTTTAGAAGAAAATATATTATTATATTGTTTAATATATGGTTGAAAATTTACCCCACCATGAAATATAACTTCTATATTCGGCCATATTTCATTAATTTTTTTTTTTTTGAAAAAATCTAATAATTTATTTAAAAATATTAATAACCAAGAACAAACTCCTAATAAAATACGAACATCTTGATATGCTGTTTCTTGTACTAAAGTTTCTAATTTTTTTTCCCATTCACTGATTAACGCTATTTTTTTTTTAGGAATACTAATATATTCAGCCCAAAATGGTAAATTTTTTATTAAAATAGAAGATAAATCTCCATAAAAAGTATTATAATTTTTATATAATTTATGACTTCCACCTAGACGAAGAGCTTTACCAAAAAAAATTTTAGTTTTTGGATGATTATGAATATATATAGATAACATATCCATTCCTGCTTTGTAATGACATTTATACATAGAAAACGAGGATATAGGAATATATTTACTTTTTGTATTAGTAGTTCCAGAAGATTTTGCAAACCATTTAATTTTTCCTGGCCATAATACATTTTTTTCTCCTTTACGAATTCTTTTAATTGTTTGTTTTATATCATTATATTTGCATAATGGAATTCTTTCAGAAAATTGTTGATATTTTTTAATATCATTAAATTTATATTTTTTTCCAAATTCTGTATTTTTAGCATAATCAATTAATTGATTTATTAATTTATATTGGATTTCAATTGGATTTTTTATAAAAAATTCTATTTTTTTTATTCTTTTCCTGATAAAAGAAGATGTTAAATATCCAGATAAATATTTCATTTTTTTTAATAAAAATTAAATAATTTTTTGAAATAAATAAATAGAAACAATTCCAAATGTTAATTTTTTTGTTTGAATATGATGAAATTTATTTTTAATAATTATTTTTTGAATTTTTTTTTCAGAAAAAAAATTAATAGATTCTTTTAAATATTTATAAGCAAAATAATTTTTAGAAAAAAAACTTCCTATTTTAGTTAAAATAAAATTAGAATAAAAATGATAAATTTTTTTTATAAAAAAATTTTTAGGTTTAGAAAATTCTAAAATTTCTAAGATTCCAAATGGTTTAAGAATTTTATAAATTTCTTTTAAAGAAAGATGGATATTTTTAAAATTTCTTAGTCCAAATGAAATAGTGACTATATCAAAAGTGTTTTTTTGAAAAGGAATAAAATGGGAATCTCCAATAATTACTTTAATTTTTTTTTCTAAAAAATTATTTTTTATTTTATTTTTAGCAATTTTTAACATTTTTTTAGATGGATCTAATCCTGTTACATTAACATTATTAAATGTTTGAGAAAGTAAAATAGCTAAATCTCCAGTACCAGTTGCTAAATCTAATATAATAGATTTTTTTTTTTAATAAATGGAGTTAGTATTTTTATCATTTTTTTTCTCCAAAAAATATCTCTTCCAAAAGATAAAATATGATTTAAAAAATCATACTTAGAAGAAATACTATCAAACATTTTTATTAATTCTTCATCAGAAAAAAAAAGATATTTGTTCATAAATTAATTATATTTTTATAATTTACTTAAGAAAAACGATTTTTTCAAAAAATTTTATTTTTACACCTAATGATTCGATCTATTATTACAGGGACTGGACATTATTTACCAAATAATATTATAAAAAGTAATTTTTTTTTAAAAAATACATTTTATAATAAAAAAGGATTAAAAATTGACAAATCTAATGAAGAAATTATTAAAAAATTTCAAAAAATTACAGAAATTAAAGAAAGAAGATATATTAGTAATAATTTATTCAATTCAGATATTGCTACTATAGCTGCTAAAATAGCTTTAAAAAATTCCAATATTTGTAAAGAAAAAATAGATTATATTATTTCTGCTCATAATTATGGAGATATACATCCTATATCTTTTCAATCTGATTTAATGCCATCTATCGCTGCTAGAGTAAAAAATAAACTTCAAATAAAAAATAAAAAATGTCGTCCATATGATATGATTTTTGGATGTACAGGATCAATCGAAGGAATGATATTAGCTGATCAACTTATAAGATCTCAATATGCTAAAAATATTTTGATTACTAGTTCAGAAACTTTGTCTAAAGTAATTGATCCTCATGATAGAAATTCTATGATTTTTTCAGATGGAGCTGGAGCTGTTATTTTATCTGCGATTGAAATTTATAAAGATAATTATGGAATTATTCATTATGATTCACAATGTAATAATAATGAAGAATTACATTATTTAAAAAATGGGCCATCTTTAAATCCTAGTTATAAAAAATCTTTATTGAATATTAGAATGAATGGAAGACGTATTTATGAATATGCCTTAACAGAAGTTCCGCATATGTTAAAAAAAATATTAGATCATGAAAATTTACATATCAAAAATATTGAAAAAATTCTTATTCATCAAGCTAATGCAAAAATGGATTATGCTATTTTAAAAAGATTATTGAAATTGTATAATTATTCATATAATAAAGAATTTTGTAAAAATTTAATGCCAATGACTATTCAAAAATTTGGAAATTCATCTGTAGCAACTGTTCCTACTTTATTAGATTTAATTCTTAAAAAAAAAATGTTACCTCATGAAATTCATCCTGGAGATATTATATTAATGGTTTCATTAGGAGCCGGAATGAATATTAATGGAATGATTTATCGATTTCCTACAAAATTTTAATAAAAAAAAATATGAAAAAAAATATACACCCTAAAAATTATAGAAAAGTTGTTTTTAAAGATATTAATAATGATAAATTTTTTATCAGTAGATCAACTGTAAATACTAAAAATACTATTAAAATTAAAGGAATTAATTATCCATTATATAAAATGGAAATATCTAGTTATTCACATCCTTTTTTTACTGGAGAAAAAAAATTTATAGTTAAAACTGGTCCAGCAGAAAAATTTAAAAAAAAATATGAGAAATATAAAAAATTAAATTAAAAATTTTCTATGGATTATTTTATATTATATGATGGAAATATAGAGTGGAAAAATTTACTTCCTATAACATTTACTAGACCTATATCGGAAATACGTTTAGGTATATTTACTATAAGAGAAAGATGGGAAAAATATATGGGTGGTAAAGCTTTAATTTATACAAAAAAATTTCTTTCAAAAAAATATTCTTTTGGTTTAGATTTAAAAAAAAAAGATATATTAAAAAATATATTATTTATTAATTCTTCTTTTATTCCAAATAAAAAATTAATTCAGGTAATATTTGATTTAAAAGAAAATGAAGCGATTTTTTTTAAAGAAAAAATGATAGCAATTAAATTGTCTTATTTTTATTATAAAAAAAATTTTCAAAAAATTAAAAAATATAAAAAAATATATCATATTAATAAAGTTATTTATATTCAATATCCATGGGATATATTTATAAATAATGAAAGTGTATTAAAACAAGATTATACTATTTTAACAAAAGGAAAAAGTTCTTTTAATGTATTTGGGAATAATCATCTTCTTTATAAAGAAAAAATTTTTTTAGAGGAAAATATTTATGCAGAAAATATTGTATTAAATGCTAAAATTGGACCAATATATATTGAAAAAGGAGTTAAAATAATGGAAGGATCTATGATTAGAGGTCCTGTAGCTATATGTAAAAAATCTATATTAAATATGGGGACTAAAATATATGGATCTACTACTATTGGTCCATTTTGTAAAGTTGGAGGAGAAATAAAAAATTCTGTTATATTTTCTTATTCTAATAAAGCTCATGATGGTTTTTTAGGAAATACTATTTTAGGAGAATGGTGTAATATAGGTGCTGGAACGAATATTTCTAATTTAAGAAATGATTATTCTAAAGTGACAGTTTGGAATTATGAAAAAAAAGATTTTTTTCCTATTGATATCCAATTTTTTGGTATAATAATGGGTGATTATTCAAAATCTTCTATAAATACTCAATTTAATACAGCTACAATTGTAGGAGTAAATACAAATATTTTCGGATATGGATTTCCTCCCAGATATATTCCTTCTTTTTCCTTTGGAGGAATACAAAATAAAAAAGTAATTTCTTTTCAAAAAGTTTGTGATACAGCTGAAATAATGATGAAGAGAAGAAATGTTTTTTTTTCTTTTTTAGATAAAGATATTTTAGAATATTTATATTATTTAATGGATGATATCACTTCGTTTGTTAATATTTAATTATAGATGATTAATGTATTTTTAAAAAAATGATTATATGCTGAAACATAATTTAGGTTATCCTCGTATAGGAATAAAAAGAGAGTTAAAAAAAGCTTGTGAAAATTATTGGAATAATAAGATAGATTGTAAACAATTATTTGATATTGGTAAAAATATACGACAAAAAAATTGGAATATACAAGAAAAATGTGGTTTAGATTTAATTCCATGCAATGATTTTAGTTTTTATGATCATGTATTAGATATGTCTTTCTTATTAGGAGTAATTCCAAAATGGTATTTAGAAAACCCTATTATCCATCATAATAATAAAATTGATTTATATTTTTCTATGGCTAGAGGAATTCAAAAAAATGGATTGGATATTAAAGCTATGGAAATGACAAAATGGTTTAATACTAATTATCATTATATAGTTCCAGAATTTAAAAAAAACCAAAATTTTTTTATTTTTTATAAAAAAATATTTAATGAATTTGAAGAAATTAAAAAAAATATAAAAAAACAACCTAAACCTGTTTTAATTGGACCTGTATCTTATCTTTTTTTAGGAAAAGAAAATAAAAAAACTTTTCATAGAATGGATTTAATTGAAAATATTATTCCTATTTATGTAAAGATTATTAAAAAATTAATTTTTCAAGGAGCTAAATGGATTCAATTAGATGAACCTATTTTAGGTTTAGATTTATCTCAAAAAGAAATAGAAGCTTTTCAATATGGATATAAAATAATTACTCAAGAATGTTCTTCTAATATTAATATTTTAATAACATCTTATTTTGATGATATTTCTGAAAATCTTTATCTTTTGAAAGATATTGATATAAAAGCTTTACATATTGATCTTATAGAAGATCCTGATCAATTAGATATTGTATTAAATTTTTTAAAAGAAAAAAAAATAATTTTGTCTTTAGGAATAATAGATGGAAGAAATATTTGGAAAAATAATTATGTTTATTCAATTAAAAAAATTGATAAAACTATAAAAATATTAGGAGAACAAAGAGTTATGATTGCACCAAATTGTTCTTTATTACATGTTCCTTTAGATTTAAATTATGAAATTAATATACATAAAGATATAAAAAATAAAATGTCTTTTGCAAGACAAAAAATTGATGAATTAAATGATTTATATAATATTATAAAAGGAAATAAAAATATTTTATTGAAAAATTTCAAAATTTTAGAAAAAACAAAAAAATCTTTTTTGATTCATGATAAAAAAATACAAGATAAAATTAAAAATATAGATATAAATAATAATATAAAAAGAAAAAATTCTTTTAATATTCGTAAAATTAAACAACATAAAAATTTTCAATTACCAATATTACCTACAACGACTATTGGTTCTTTTCCTCAAACATCAGAAATACGTTCTTTACGTAAAAAATTAAAAATTAAAAAAATAAGTCAAAAAGAATATGACAATCAACTAAAAAAATTTATTATTGATGTTATTCGAAAACAAGAAAAAATAAATTTAGATGTATTAGTACATGGAGAATTTGAAAGAAATGATATGGTGGAATTTTTTTCAGAAAAATTAAAAGGATGTCTTTCTACAGATAATGGATGGGTCCAAAGTTATGGAAGTCGTTGTGTAAAACCTCCTATTATTTATGGAGATATTAGTAGAAATGGAGATATGACTGTTCAATGGATAAATTTTGCTCAAAAAAATACAAAAAAATTAATGAAAGGAATGTTAACAGGGCCAGTTACTATTTTAAAATGGTCTTTTGTTAGAGATGATCAACCGATTTATCATACAGCGTATCAAATTGCTTTTGCTATTAGAGAAGAAGTTAAATCTTTAGAAAATTCTGGAATTAAAATTATTCAAATAGATGAACCTGCTTTAAGAGAAGGGTTGCCTTTAAAAAGAAAAAAATGGAAATCTTATTTTAATTGGTCTATTAAAGCTTTTCGTTTAGCTTCTAGTATAGTAAAAGATGAAACTCAAATTCATACACATATGTGTTATAGTGAATTTAATGATATTATAGAATATATATCAGATTTAGATGCAGATGTTATTACTATAGAAACATCTAGATCAAAAATGGAATTATTAAATGCTTTTTCAGATTTTTCTTATCCTAATGAAATTGGTCCAGGAGTATATGATATTCATTCTCCAAGAATTCCTTCTGTAAAAGAAATATTAGATTTAATTTTAAAAGTTACTAATAAATTTCCAATTCGTAATATTTGGATTAATCCAGATTGTGGATTAAAAACTAGAAAATGGAATGAAGTCATAAAATCACTTATAAATATGACAAAAGCAGCAAAAATAGCTAGAGAACAATTAAAAAAATAAAATTTTTGTAAATTTTTTAAAATGACGTTAAAAAATCAAAAAGAATGGATAAAAAAAAAATTTTTTCTTTTTAATAATTGGGAAGAAAAATATGAATATATCATATATTTAGGAAAAAATTTAAAAAAAAAATCAGATAAATTTAGATCAAAAGATAAATTAATTTATGGATGTCAATCTAAAGTTTGGTTAGAAGCTAAATTAATAGGAAAACGTATTTTTTTCGATGCAGATAGTGATGCTTTATTACCTAAAGGGATGGTGGCTCTAATGATTAGTGTCTATTCTGGTCATTTTCCTTTTGAAATTATTTCATCTAATGACAATTATATTTCTGAAATAGGATTGAAAACATTTTTATCCCCTAATCGTGCTAATGGAATTTTTTTATTTTTAAAAAAAATTAAATTATATGCAATAGCTTTTAATGAATTACTTTCTATTAAAAATAAAAAAAATTAGAATATATGATATTTAAAACCATTAATCCTGTTGATAATAATGTATTAAAAACTTATTCTTTTATTAAAGATAATGAAATTAATAATAAGCTATTGATAGGTCATCAAGCGTATAAAAAATGGAAAAATGTTTCTTTTGAAGAAAAAGTAAAATTTGTTAATAGATTATCATATAAAATGAAAAATCTAATAGAGATTATCGCTTATTTAATTACCCAAGAAATGGGAAAACCTATTAATCAATCATATTTAGAAATTAATAAAAGTATTAATTTATGTCAATATTATTCTTTTTTAAAAAAATCTATTTTTTTAAAAAAAATACCTACTGAATATAAAAAATCTTATATTAAATTTGATCCTATCGGAGTTATATTAGGAATTATGCCATGGAATTATCCTATTTGGCAAATTATTAGATTTTCTATTCCTAATATTTTATTAGGAAATGTTATTATTATTAAACCTTCTATGAACACTGCAGGATGTTCTTTAATTTTAGAAAAAATTTTTATTGATGCTGGTTTTTCAGAAGGAATTTTTCAAGTTTGTTTAATTGATATTCCTAAAATAGAATTATTAATAGCTAATGATATTATACAAGGAGTAAGTTTTACAGGAAGTCATTTTTCTGGAAGTTCTGTAGGATCTTTATCTGGAAAATATATTAAAAAATCTGTTTTAGAATTAGGTGGTAATGATGCTTTTGTTGTTCTTAAAGATGTAAAAAATATAGAAAAAATAGCAAAAATAGCGACAGAATCTAGATTAAATAATACTGGACAAACATGTATTTCTGCTAAACGATTTATAATAGATCATACTATTGTAGATGATTTTATAGATCTTGTGATACAAGAAATGAAAAAATATAAAAAAGGAGATTTATATGATATATATACTAAAATAGGTTATATATCTCGTATAGATTTATCGGAAAAATTACATAAACAATATAAAAATATTCTTTTACATGGAGGTAAAATATGTTTAGAAATAACAAGAGATAAAAATTTTTTTTCTCCATCTTTATTAAAGATAGAGGATTTTTCTTTATTCAAAGAAGAAGAAATATTTGGACCAATAGGATTAATTTATACATTTTATAATGAAAAAGAAATTATTCCTATGATAAATGCTACTGATTATGGATTAGGAGCTTCTATTTGGACTCAAGATTTAAAAAAAGCGGAAATTTTATCTCAAGAAATAAATACTGGAATGGTTTTTATTAATGAAATGGTCAAATCTGATCCTCGTTTTCCTTTTGGAGGAATTAAAAAATCTGGATACGGCAGAGAACTTACTATTTCATCTATATCAGAATTTTCTAATTGTAAAACAATTATTATGAAATAAATCTAAATAATTTTTCTCATTTTTGAAATAGGTATTTTCATTTGATCTCTATATTTAGAAATTGTTCTTCTAGCGATAGAATAACCTTTTTTTTGTAAAATTTTTGATAATTTTTCATCAGTAAGTGGGTTTTTTTTATTTTCTTTATTTATATATTCTTTTAAAAATTTTTTAATTTTAATTGATGATATTTCTTTTCCTTTTTTATTAATTATTTTTTCAGAAAAAAAACTTTTAATTAAAAAAGTACCATATGGTGTATTTATATATTTACTATTAGCTACACGAGAAACTGTAGATATTCCTACTCCAATTTTTTTAGATATATTTTTTAAAATCATAGGTTTTATCTTATATGTATCTCCAGTTAAAAAATATTCTTTTTGATAATTCATAATTGCATTCATTGTCAACATTAATGTATTTTTACGTTTTTTGATAGCATCGACTAACCATTTAGCTGAATCTATTTTTTTTTCTAAAAAACGAATTATATTGACATTTTTTTTAATATTTTTTTTATAAAATTTTAACATTTTTATATATAAAGAAGAAATTTTTAATTTTGGAGAGTTTCTATTATTTAGAAATAAATTTAATTTTCCATCAATAATATTGATAGTAAAATCTGGAATGATATATTCTAAATTTATAGAATTTCCAGAATAAATTTTACCTGGTTTTGGATTTAATTTTTCTATTTCATTGATAGATTTTCGTAAATTTTTTTTATTTATTACTAATTTAGTTTGCAATTTTTGGTAATTTTTTTTTACAAAAAATTCAAAATAATTTTGAATAATATTTTTAGCTAAAATAATATCTTTTGTTTTTTTTTTATTTTGTAATTGTATTAAAAGACATTCTTGTAGATTACTAGCTCCTATTCCTATAGGATCCAATTTTTGTATATAATTTATAAGTAATTTTTTAATTTTTTTTACAGTTACAGATATTCCCATTATTAAATAAATATCATCTACTATAGATGATATTTTTCTTCGAATATAACCATTATCATCTATATAACCTAATATAAAATCTGCGATTAATAAATCTTTTTTTTTTAAAAAACGAAATGTGTGTAATTGATTTTTTAAATATTCTTGAAAAGAAATACCTGAAATGATGGAAATAGATTTTTCTTCATTTATATTATAATTTTTTTTATTTTTAAAATTAAAAATTTTATAATCATTAAAATATTCATCAATATTAATTTTATTTTTTTTTTCTGAAGAATTTAAATCTATATTATATGTTGTTGTATTATTATCAATAATAGTAAAATCATCTTCTTTTATTTCTTCTAAAACTGGATTTTCTTCTAATTCTTGTTTTATTTGTTCTTCAAAATCTAAAGTAGATAATTGTACTAATTTCATTAATTTAATTTGATTAGGAGAAAGTTTATATTGTCCTTTTTGTAATAATTTTTGTTTTAACATATTTTAAAATTCTGCATGATTTGGGGTCCTTGGAAAAGGGATAACATCTCTTATATTTTTCATTCCTGTAATAAATTGAACTAATCTATCAAAACCTAATCCAAATCCACTATGAGGAACAGTACCAAAACGACGAGTATCTAAATACCACCAAAGTAGTTTATCATCTAAATTTGTTTCTTTTATTCTTTTTAATAAAAAATCATAACGTTCTTCCCTTTGAGATCCTCCAATAATTTCTCCTATTTCTGGAAATAAGACGTCCATAGCTCTAACTGTTTTTCCATCACTGTTCATTCTCATATAAAAAGCTTTAATACAAGAAGGATAATCAAAAATAATAACAGGATATTTAAAATAATGATTTACTAAAAATTGTTCATGTTCTGATTGTAAATCCATCCCCCAAATAATTGGATTAATAAATTTTTTCTTATTGGTTTTTTGAAGAATATTTATAGCTTCAGTATAACTTATTCTTTGAAATGGTTTTTTTAATAAAAATTCTAATTTTTCTAAAATAGAAGTGTTGTGAATTTTTGGATTCCATTTTTTTATATTTTCTTTTAAAAAAAAGAGATCTTCTCTACAATGATCAATAATATATTGTATTATAAATTTTAAAAAATTTTCTGCTAAATTCATATTTTCTTCTAAATGATAAAAAGCCATTTCTGGTTCTATCATCCAAAATTCAGATAAATGTCGTGATGTATTAGAATTTTCTGCCCTGAATACAGGTCCAAAAGTATAAACTTTCCCTAAAGAAAGGGAAGCCGCTTCTGCTTCTAATTGTCCAGATACACTAAGATAAGTTTTACATTTAAAAAAATCTTTTGAATAATTTATATTTTTTTGATTAGGAATATTTTTTAAATCCATAGTAGTTACTTGAAACATATCTCCTGATCCTTCAGTATTAGAAGTTGTAATAATTGGAGTATGAATATAAAAAAATCCATTTTTATGAAAATATTTATGTATAGAAATAGCAATATAATGACGTATACGCAGAATACAACTAAAGAAATTTGTACGAAAACGCAAATGTGCTTGTTTTCTAATTTTTTCTAAACTATGTGTTTTTGGTTGTAAAATAGATTTTTGAAATTTTTCTTTATCTACAGTTCCATATATATTGATATATGAAGATTTTAATTCTATTAATTGTTGTTTACCTATACTTTCCTTAATTATTCCTATAATTCTAACAGAAGCTCCAATATTTATTTTTTTTTTAAAATTTTTTTCTAAATTTTTAGGTAAAATTATTTGAAGATTTCTAATAGAAGATCCATCATTTAATGTAATAAAAATAGAATGACGTACAGAACGAATCCATCCTTCTACTACAACTTTTTTCTTTAAAAAAAATTTTCCATTATCCAATAATTTTTTAATTGAATATTTTTTAATCATAAATGAATATTTTTATATTTTTAATATTTCTTTTTTTTTAAGAAGAAAAAAAATATCAATATTTTTAATATAATTATTGGTAATTTTTTGTATATAATTTTCTCCTTTTTTAGATAAATCTTCGGATATTTTTAATTTTTTTATGTATTGATTATTTTTTTTTCGTTTATTTCTAATAAAAATTTTAGTTTTTTCTGTTATTAATTTAATTTTTTTTATTAAATTTTTTCTTCCTTCTTCTGTTATAATGGGAAGATTAATATGTAGATATTCTCCTTTATTAGTTGGAATAAAACCTAAATTTTCATTTATGATAGCTTTATCTATATGTGATATGATAGAACGATCCCAAGGATGAATATTTAAATTCATATTGTCTATA
Organism: Blattabacterium cuenoti; assembly: GCF_014252455.1. Lineage (GTDB taxonomy): Bacteria > Bacteroidota > Bacteroidia > Flavobacteriales > Blattabacteriaceae > Blattabacterium > Blattabacterium cuenoti_R. Next base: position 507,907 of record NZ_CP060245.1, on the reverse strand, counting down.
ATAGAAATATTTGCTAATTCAATTAAAGGAAAAAAAGAATCATAACATTTTACTTTAATTTTTTCTAAAATAGGAAGAATAGAATTACTTCCTAATCGAAGATAATGAAGATCTTTTTGAAAATTTTTAAAAATTTTTTTCATATCTTCTTTACAAGAAAAAAAAATTTTATTTAATTCATCCATATATTATTATTTAGTTTTATAAACTAGAGTTCCTATTTGTTCTCCAGAAATTACTTTTTTAAAATTATCTTTTCTATTTATATCAAAAATAATAATAGGTAAATTATTTTCATTCCCTAAAATAAAAGCAGTTTGATCCATTACTTTAATTCCCATTTTATAGGCCATATCAAAAGATATATTTTTTAATTTTTTAGCATACTTATCTTTTTCTGGATCTTTAGTGTAAATTCCATCTACTCTAGTCCCTTTTAATAAAATATCCGCTTTAATTTCTATAGCACGTAATACTGCCGCTGTATCTGTAGTAAAATATGGATTTCCTAATCCTGCTACGAAAATTACTACTCTTCCTTTTTCAAGATGATGAATGGCTCGATCTTTAACAAATGGTTCTGCTATTTGATCCATTCTAATAGCTGTTTGTATATATGTGCATATTCCTACATTTTCTAAATAAGATTGGAAAGCTATTCCATTGATAATAGTAGCCAACATACCCATATAATCCCCACCTATACGATCTATCGTATTTTCTTTGATATCCGAAGAAAATCCTCTAAATATATTCCCTCCTCCTATAACAATAGCTACTTGAGCCCCCATATCTACTACTTTTTTTACTTCTTGAGCATATTGTTTAAGACGAGTAGAATGAAGTCCAAATTCTTTTTTTCCCATAAGAGACTCTCCGCTTAATTTCAACAATGATCTTTTGTACTTCATGGATTATTTTTAGTATTTGTTTTAAGAAGATTATGGAAAAATTCCTAATTTTTCATAAGAATCTATAATTTTTTTTATAGCTAAAACAAATGCAGCTGTACGCATATTTTTTATTCCTAATGATTTTTTTATATCTCTAATTTTATGAAATCCAATAATCATTGTATCTTCTAATCCACTTCTCACTAAATCTATTTCTCTCGGGCCTCTTAAAATTCTTTTTTTTTCTTCTTTTGGTATTTTTTTTTTACAAATAGTTTCAATCACTTGTAAAAAATAAGAATTCATATTTTCACTCAAACGTTTTTCCATACGGCCATAACGTACATGACTTAAATTTTTTAACCATTCGAAGTAAGAAACCGTAACTCCTCCAGCATTTAAATAGATGTCTGGAACAATAATTACTCCCATTTTTTCTAAAATTTCTTCAGCTTCCGGAGTAATAGGGCCATTTGCTGCTTCTCCAATAATTTTAGCCTTGATACGATATGCATTTTTAGTATGTATTACATTTTCTAATGCAGCAGGTATAAGAATATCACATTCTAATTCTAATGCTTTTTCTGTATTTTCAATATTTTTTGATTCTGGAAAATTTAATATTGATCCAGTATTTTTTAAATGCATTAATACATTAGATATATTTAATCCATTTGGATTATAAATAGCTCCTTCTCTTTCTGCAATACCAACAATAATAGCACCTGCTTCATGAAAAAAGTAAGCAGCATGAGATCCTACATTTCCTAGTCCTTGTATAATAATTTTTTTACCATGTAATCCGACATCTAAACCTAGATACAACATCTCTTTTTTTATTCTACATAATTCTCTAATTCCATAAAAAACTCCTAATCCAGTTGCTTCTTTTCTCCCTCTTACTCCACCTTGTGAAATGGGTTTTCCCGTTACACAAGCTAAAGCATCGACTTCTCCAGGTTTTATAGATAAAAAAGTATCAAAAATCCAACTCATTTCTCTTTCTCCAGTTCCATAATCTGGAGCTGGAACATCAATACCTGGTCCTATAAAATTTTTTTTAATTAATTCAGAAGTATAACGACGGGTAATTTTTTCTATAATTTCTATAGAAGTAGTTTGTGGATCAATTTTTATTCCTCCTTTTGATCCTCCAAAAGGAACATCTACGATAGCACATTTATATGTCATTAATGCTGCTAATGTCATAATTTCATCTTGATTGACTTTTATACTATATCTAATACCTCCTTTACATGGTAGTTTATGATGAGAATGTTGTACTCTATAAGCTTCAATAATTTTTATTTTTTTTCCTATTTTTATAGGAAAGTTCATGCGATAGACAGCGTTACAAGATTGAATTTGATCTAGAAGACCTTTTTCGATATTAGAAAGAAATGGTGTAGCTTTATCAAAATTTTTTTTTATACAACTAAAAAAACTATACGTCTCAACTTTATTGGTATTTTTTTTTGACATAAAAAAAGTTTTTACACATTTCTAAATATAGAATAAAACAATTTCTATTAAAATATTTTTTCAATATATAATTTATATAAAAAATCGATCTAACTTAGAATAAATTTTATTTTATTTAAAATAAAATATTAATTATTTTATTAGGAATAATAATAATTTTTTTAATATTTTTTTTTTTAAAATATAATTGAATTTTAGGTTTTTTTAAAATTTTCTTTTTTATACTTTCTATTGTTAAATTTGATTGAAATGTTTCTTGAAATTTTAATTTTCCATTAAACATTATTGGATATGTTATAGTTTTTTTTATAAGATATTTTTTATTAAAATTAGGAATATTAGAAAATATAATGGATTTTTTTTCTCCTAATTTATTCCAAAGTTCTTCTGATATATGAGGAGCAAATGGTGCCATTAATTTTATCAATTTTTTTAATATTTTTTTTTTATTACATTTTAAAATAGTTAATTTATTAACAAGTATCATTAAATCACTAATAGATGTATGAAAAGAAAAAAATTGTATTTTTTCTTTTAATTTTTTAATAGTATAATGTAAAATTTTTAATTCTTCTAATGTTGGAGTAAGGTCATTAACTTTTAATACTCCATGGTCATAGAATAATCTCCAAAATTTATTTAAAAATTTTTTAATTCCATTAATTTTTTCTTCATCCCAATGTTTAGTTTTTGTAATTGGACCTAAAAACATTTCATGAAGACGAAAGATATCCGATCCATATTTTTTATGGATATAATCTGGAGTTATAATATTATATTTAGATTTAGACATTTTTTCTAATTTTCTTTTGCAAAAAAAAATTTTTTCTTTTACAAGAAATTTTGCATTAGAAAATTCTGGTCTCCATTGTTTAAATTTATTGATATTTAATTGATTTTTATGATTAATTAAAGAAATATCGACATATATTTCTTGAAATAAAAAATTTTTATAATTTTTTTTTAATTCATAAGATACAAATATTTTTTTTCCTATTATTTTTAATATAATGGCAGAATTACTAAGAATCATTCCTTGATTTAATATCCTTTTAAAAGGTTCTTCTGTTGTAACCCATCCTCTATCTTTTAAAAATTTATGCCAAAATCTAGCATAGATTAAATGTCCTGTAGAATGTTCAGATCCACCAAGATATAAATCTATATTTTTCCAATAATTTTCTTTTTTTTTATCTAAAAAAAATAGATTGTTATTAACATCCATATAACGAAGAAAATACCAACTAGATCCAGCCCAACTAGGCATAGTATTAGTTTCCATTGGAAATATAGATTTATGATTTATAAGTTTATTAGAAACTATTTTCATATTTTTTTCATCCCAAGCCCAATTTTTTATTCGATATAATGGAGATTTTCCATTTTTTGGATAATAATTATCAATTTTTGGTAAAAAAATAGGTAATTTTTCTATTGGGATTGTTTGAGGTTTTTTATTTTTAAAAAAAACAGGAATTGGTTCTCCCCAATATCTTTGTCTGGAAAAAACAGCGTCACGTAATCGATAACTATTTTTTTGACTACCTATATTTTTTTTTTTTAAAAGTTGAATAACTTTATTTTTAGCTTCTTTAAAATTTAACCCATTTAAAAAATATGAATTAATACATATTTCATTATGACCTTCACAAAGGTTATTTTTATTATTAGGAATTGAAACAGATATAATTTCTAAATTAAAAATTTTGGCAAATTTTTCGCTATATTTTTCATGTCCAGGGATTCCAATAAAAGAATTAGTTGTTTTATCTATAGAAAAAAAATTATTGTTACTGATATAAATAGGAATTTTTTTTTTAATAAATGGATGTAAAACATAATTCCCTGTAAAAACACCAGAAATAGTGGATTTTTTTTGTAATTTTTTAGTTTCTCGATAAAAATATTTTTGAACATTTTTTTTATAGGAAGAAATAGTAATTTTTTTTGAAAAATTATGATCTATAGATAAAATCACAAAACTTATTCCAAATATCATTTCTGGACGATCAATAAAAAATTCTATTTTTTTTATTTTTTTCAAAGGATATAAAAGTTCTAAAAAAATAGAAGCTCCTTTGATTTTACCAATCCAATTATATTGAATATCTTTTAAAGATTTAGAACATTCAATTAATTTAAGTCCTTTTAAAAGTCTTTCAACATAAGCACTAATTCTTATATGCCATTGTAACATTTTTTTTTTATATATAGGATATCCACCTCTTTTACTCTTTTCATTTTGTATTTCATCATTAGCTAAAACAGTTCCTAAATATGGACACCAATTAATATATTCTTTACTTAAGTAAGCCAAACGATAATTTAACAATATAGATTCTTTTTTTATAGGACTAAATTTTTTCCATGTAATGGAATTAAATTTATCAGGATAGGAACTACTAGCATTAATTAGTAAATTTCCATTTTTATTAAATTCCTCAATTAAAATATTTATAGATTTAGCTTTTTCACTATTTTTATCATACCAAGAATGAAAAATTTGAATAAACATCCATTGAGTCCAACGATAATAATTAGGATCACTGGTACATAATTCACGACTCCAATCAAATGAAAGACCTAATTTATTTATTTGTTTTTTATATTGTTCTATATTTTTTTTAGTAGTATCAGATGGATGTTTCCCTGTTTGAATAGCATATTGTTCAGCAGGTAAACCAAAAGAATCAAATCCTATAGGATTTAAAACATTATAACCTTCTATACGTTTATATCGTGCATAAATATCTGATGCTATATATCCTAAACAATGTCCTATATGTAGACCTGAACCAGAAGGATAAGGAAACATATTTAAAATATAATATTTTGGATATTTAATATTTTTTTTAGTATAAAAAATATTATGATTTTTCCAAAATTTTTGCCAACGTTTTTCTATTTCTCTAAAATTATATTCCATATTGATTTTATATTAAATTTATTATATAAAAATTATCATAATTTGTATTTTACAGTAAAATAAATAAAAAAATTTTTACTTATAATTTTCATAATCATTAAATGATAATTTTTTCTAAAAAAGAAAAGTAATGTTTAATCCTTATAAAAATTATTTTAAAAAAAATTTTAATGAAAAATTTTTAAATAATCAAACAGTTAATTTTTTAGTTAAATTAATACAAAATTATCCAAATAATATTGTCGATATATTTATTTTATTAAAAATAAATAAGGCTACATCTGTTTTTAACATTTTAGATTTTTCTACAAAAAAAAAATTATAGAACAATTACCATTAGTAAAAAAAATATATTTTTTAAATAAATTATCAATTCATGATCGTATTAATTTTTTAAAAAACCTTACTAAAAAATCATTAAAAAATTTTATAAAATATTTAAATACAGAAGAAAAACGAAAAACTTTAGTTTTTTTTTTAGGATATCCTGAAAATAGTGTAGGACGTTTAATGATTCCATATTATCTTGCGGTGCAAGATACTTGGTCAGTTCAAGAAGTATTAAATTATATAAGAAAAGAAGGAAAAAATAATGATTTTATAGAAATAGTATATATAATTAATAAAAAAGGAAAATTATTAAATGATATTAAAATACGAGAATTTTTATTTGTAGATAGAAATACTAAAGTATCTCAATTAATGAAAAAACAATATCATCCCGTTTTTTTAAGTGTTATGAATACAGAAGAAGAAGCAATTAAAATGTTTTCTGTAAATAATAGGATGTCTCTTCCTGTAATAGATGATAAAAATATTTTACTTGGAATAGTGACAATTGATGATATTTTATGGGTATCTAATACAAATTATAGAGAAGATATTCAAAAAATAGGAGGAATGCAAACATTAAATCAATCTTATTTAAAAGTTCCTTTATCAAAATTAATTAAAAAAAGAGCTGGATGGTTAATTTTATTATTTATAGGAGAAATGTTAACAACTACGGTTATGCAAGCTTTTTCAAGTGTAATAGAAAAAGCTATAGTTTTAGCCTTATTTATTCCATTAGTTGTTTCAAGTGGAGGGAATAGTGGGGCTCAAGCTGCAAGTTTAATTATTCAAGCTATGGCGTTAGGAGAAGTAAAAATAAAAGATTGGTGGATTGTAATGAGAAGAGAAATTATTTGTGGTTTTTTTTTAGGAAGTATTTTAGGTATTACTGGGTTTATTCGTATTTTTACTTGGCATAAAATTCATTTTTTTAATTATGGACCCCATTGGATATTAGTTGGATTGACAATTTTTCTATCTTTAATTGGTGTAGTTTTATGGGGGACTTTAAGTGGATCTATGTTTCCATTTATTATTAAAAAATTTAAAGGAGATCCAGCAAGTTCTTCAGCTCCTTTTGTAGCTACATTAGTAGATGTTGTTGGATTAATTATTTATTTTTCTATGTCATATCTATTATTACATGGAATATTATTATAATAATTTTTTTCTAAATTTTTCTAAAAGTTTTTTCCATTCTTCAGGGATTGAACATGTAAAATTACATTTTCCTTTTTTTGGATGAATAAAAGAAAGAGAAATGGCATGTAAAGCATGTCTATTGAAAAATTTTAAATAATTTTTTAAAAATTTAATTTGTTTTTTTTCAATATTTTTTATTTTATTCCCTCCATAAATATAATCATTTAATATAGGATGTCCTAAATATTTAAAATGGGCTCTTATTTGATGTGTTTTTCCTGTTTCTAAATAACAATAAATAGAAGTAATATACTTAAATTTTTCTAAAACTTTATAATGAGTAATAGAATATTTACCTTTATGAAAATATTTTTTAAAAAGTTTCATTCTTTTTCTATTTTTTGGATCTCTTCCTATATAACCAGTTATAGTTCCATTTTTTTTTTTTAAATTACCCCATACTAAAGCTATATATTTTCTTTGAATAGTTTTAGATAAAAATTGTTGTAATAAATATTTTTGAGATTGTTCATTTTTAGCGACAATTAATAATCCTGATGTATCTTTATCAATTCTATGAATTAATCCTGATCTAAATAAATTAGGATTATTTAAATAATATTTAATTCCATGAATTAATGTGCCTGTTTTATGACCAATACCAGGATGTACTACAATTCCTGATGGTTTATTAATAATAAGAATATCTTCATCTTCATAAATAATATTAAGAGGTATATTTTCTGCAATAATATTTTTATATTCTGGATCTAAATCAATGGGATAATGTATTTCTGCATCGATAATATCGAAAGGTTTAATTTTATAATTTTTTTTAATTAAATGTTTATTTACTAATATATTTCCTGAATAAGTTGCATTTTGTATTTGATTTCTACTAATATTAGGGATTAATTTTTTCAAAAATTTATCAATTCTAATTAATTTTTGATTTTTATTTAAAAAAAATTTAAATTTTTTTATTGACATTAATTATTTATAAAAATTTAAATTTTTGATTTAATTATTAATTTTTTATTCTTGTGTATTTTTATCATCTAAATTAGATTCATCTATTTCTATTAAATTATTTAATAATTTTTCTTTTGTTTTTTTATAAGTTATCCAAAGATCAATAGATTTTTTTTTATTTTTTATGATTTTACCAGGTAAAGGATCTTGATTATAAACTATTGTATTTTTATTATTAGTATCAATATTTAATGTTTTATCGTAATAAAAATTAATTATATTAAAGAGTTTTTTTTTTAAAATAGTAGTAGCATTAGATAATGATAATCCAATAACATTTGGTACTTTATTATTTTCATAATATCCATTTCCGATAATTAAAGTAATTTTATTTTTATATGGAATAATATATCCTGATGATATTGATTTTTCTTTATACAATACTTTTAAAATTTTATCTTTAGATAAATCATTGATATATTTAATATAATTAATCATAATATTGTTTTTTTTTAGTAAATCCAATGCTATATTTTTATTTTTATTAATAATATTAGGTAATATAGTAGTTAAAATTTTTTTTGAATTAGCTTGTATATATATTGATCTTCCTATTTTTACATGATCTCCTGCTTCTGGGGAAAAAAAAATTATTTGATAAGGATTAAAAGAAGGATTATAATGGGAAAAATCTATTTCATATTTTAATCCTAAATTATTTAAAATAGATATAGCTTTATTTAAATGTAAATGATGAATATTTGGTACTATAACATAAGATCCATGGTTAGTATAACGATCAATCCAATTTAAAAAAAAATTAGATATTTTATATAAAAAAAATATAGAAATTAATAAATTAATAAAAAAAATTAAATAATATTTATAATAATTTTTCATAAAATAATATATAAAACAAATCAAAAATAATGAAAAAAATAGCCATTCTTATGGGAGGTTATACAGAAGAATCGTTGATTTCTATAAAAAGTGGAAAAGTAGTTTTTGACAGTTTAAATAAAAAAAAAGAATTTGAGCTTTATAAGATTTTTATTTTTAAAAATAAATGGTTTTTAAAAGATGATAAAAATAAAGAATATTGTATTAATAAACATAATTTTACTGTTTCTTTTGGAAAAGAAAAAATTTTAAAATTTGATTGTGTTTTTAATGTAATACATGGAACTCCAGGAGAAGATGGAATTCTTTCTGCTTATTTCCATTTATTAAAAATTCCTTATACTGGATGTCATTTTCATCATGCTAATATAACTTTTAATAAAAAATATTGTTTAACTTTATTACAGAAATTTGGGGTAAAAACAGCTAAATCTTTTTTTTTAAATAAAAAACAATCTTTTAATCAAAAAGATATTATAAAAAAAATAGGACTTCCATGTTTTGTAAAACCTAATAGATCTGGATCTAGTTTAGGAATATCTAAAGTGTATAAAGAAAATGAATTTTTAAAAGCTGTAGAAATAGCTTTTAAAATAGATGAAGAAATTATTATTGAATCATTTTTAAATGGAATAGAAATTTCTGTAGGAGTCATTTCATTAAATAATGATATTAAAATTTTACCTATAACAGAAATAATTAGTAAAAATGATTTTTTTGATTTTGAATCGAAATATTCTGGAAAATCTAAAGAAATTACTCCTGCTATCTTACCAAAAGATATTGAAAATAAAATTAAAAAATTAGCTAAAAAAATAGCTATTATTTTAAATTTATCAGGAATTTCTAGATCAGAATATATTATAGTAAATGGAACTCCATTTTTTTTGGAAATTAATACAATTCCTGGGTTATTAAATGAAAGTATTTTTCCTAAACAATTAGAAGTTGCAGGTATATCTTTATCTAATTTTTTTAAAAATTATATATTTGATTCTATCAATAAAAATTATTTATAATAACATTTTTTTTTACAAAAATTTTTTTTATTATATGAATAAAAATTTTTTTTAAATTTTTTAAATAAATAAATTATAGAATAACAAAAATATATACTAATAATTATATATTGCCACATATCTTTTAGATTTGTTTTAAAAATTGATAAATACAAAAAGAAGAAAAATAAGCTAAAATAGTCATATATACAAATTGTATTAATGGCCATTTCCAAGATTTTGTTTCTTTTTTTATGATAGATAAAGTACTCATGCATTGCATAGAAAAAGCATAGAAAAATAATAAAGAAAAACCTGTAGCTAAATTATAAATAGGTTTTTTATTAGAAAAAAAATCTTTTTTCATTTGTTTTTTTAAAATTACAATTCCTTTTTCTGTTTCTAAATTATATACAGAAACCATGGTACTTACAAAAACTTCTCTTGCTAAAAAAGAAGATAATAAACCAATTCCAATTTTCCAATCATATCCTAATGGAATAATTATTGGTTCTATTTTTTTACCTAATAAACCTAAAAAAGAATTAGATAATTCTTTTTTTTTAATTATAAAATTTGAATTAAATGATTTATTTTTATTAGGACCAAAAGATCCTAAAACCCAAATAAATACACTAATGATTAAAATCATTTTTCCTGCATTCAAAATAAAACTTTTTATTTGAATCCATAAAGTAATTAATATATTTTTTATATTAGGATATTTATAAGTAGGAATTTCCATAATAAGATAACTTGGATAAGTTTTTTTTAAAATTTTATGAAATATTAAAGATATAATTAAAGAAAAAACAATACCTAATAAATACATTAAAAATAAAACTATTCCTTTTAATTGAATAAATAACCATTTTTTATCCGGAATAATTAAAGAAATAATTAAAGTATATACAGGTAATCTAGCTGAACAAGTTATAAAAGGAATTGCTAAAATAGTAATTAAACGATCTCTAGAATTTTCAATATGTCTAGTTGACATAATTGCTGGGATAGAACATGCAAAACTAGAAATCATAGGAACTATACTTTTTCCATTTAATCCAAATGGACGCATAATTTTATCCATTAAAAATATTACTCTACTGAGATATCCACTTTCCTCCATAATAAGGATAAAAAATAATAAAATAAAAATTTGAGGAATAAAAGAAATAATAGTAGTAATTCCTGGAAAAATACCTTGTAAAATAAAATTATTTAAAGGCCCAGGATAGATATTTACTAATTTATTTTTTATTTGAAAAAATAAAAATTCTATTAATTCTTTAGGTTTTTCAGACCAAAAAAAAACATTTTGAAAAATAAAAAATAATAAGAAAAAAAATATTAAATATCCCCATAATGGATGTATTAATAAATAAGTATCTATTTTTTTATAAAATTCTAAATAATTATTTTTTTTATTTGAAATATTTTTTAAAACTGTTTTTGAATATATTTTTTCGATTTTTTGATATCGATTTAATATTTCTTTAATTTGTAATTTTTTTGAAAAAATATTATATTTTTTTTTTATTTTATTTAAATAATTTTTATTTATTAACTTTTTATTAGTAGAGGACAAATAATACCAAGCTTTATAAGTATCTATTTTATAATAATTTTTAACATCTTTAATAGCTTTTGAATAAAAATTAATAAAATTACATTGTTTTTTAGTATGTATTTTTTTTATACTATTAATTTTTTTTTTTATTTGTTTTATCCCTATTCCTTTTTTTGCATTAATTAATATAATTTCTGTTATTAAAATTTTTTTCAATTTTTTAATATCAATAATAATTCCTTTTTTTTTTGCTTCATCTATCATATTTAAAATTAATAGGATTGGAAATCCTAAATCTTGTATTTGTTGAAATAAAAGAAGACTTTTTTTAATATTCGAAGAATCCGCTACAATTAGAATTTTATCTGGATAATCAATATTTTTTACATTATTTATTAATAATTGACTTACAATTTCTTCATCTGAAGAGGAAGGATATAAACTATAAATTCCAGGAAGATCTATAATTTGATAAAAAAAATTTTTATAAGAAAAATATCCTATTTTTTTATCAACAGTTACACCTAAATAATTTCCTATTTTTTGATTTAGTCCAGTAAGTTTGTTAAATAAAGAAGTTTTTCCAACATTAGGATTTCCTAATAAAGCAACTTTATAAAAATTTCGCATTAAATAATAATTAAATAATAGGTTCTATAAGTATATTTTTTGCTTCTTTTTGACGTAAAACTAAAAAAGTTTGTTCATAAATAATATAAATGGGATCATAAAAAATAGAAAAAAAAAGTATTTCAACTTCAATACCAGGAATTATACCTAATTCTAATAATCTAATAGGAAAATCTTCATTTTTATATCCTTTAATTATTCCCTTTTCTCCTTTTTTAAGATTTGATAAATTCAAAATTTATATATATTGAAAATTTCAAAAAAATTAAAAATTTTTTTTATAAAAAAAAAATAAAAATTTAAATTTATCTTTTATTTTTTTTAATATAAATATTATATGTTTTCTATTATTGTTAGATTCATGCAGTTAATTCTCTGTATTTCTATATTAATAGTTATTCATGAATTAGGTCATTTTTTATTATCTAAAATATTTAAAGTACGTGTAGAAAGATTTTTTTTATTTTTTGACCCATGGTTTTCTATTTTTAAAAAAAAAATAGGAGATACTATTTATGGGATTGGTTGGATCCCTTTAGGAGGGTATGTAAAAATAGCAGGAATGCTAACGGAAAAAAAAGAAAATAAAAATTGGGAATTTTGTTCAAAATCTTCTATACAAAGATTACTGATTATTTCAGGAGGTATTATTTTTAATGTACTATTGTCTATTTTTATTTTTTCTTTTTTATTATTTAAATATGGAGATATTTATCTTCCTACAAAAAATGTTAAATATGGAATTGAAGTAGATTCTTTAGGAGAAAGAATTGGATTAAAAAATGGAGATAATATTTTATTTATAAATGGTAAATATATACCTTATTTTAATGATATTCCTAAATCTATTCTTTTAGGGAATTCTATTACTATAGATCGTATGGGAAAAATTATTCATTTATCATTAAATGATGAAAAAAAAAGATTTCTTTTTGAAAGGAAAAAATCAAATTTTTTTATTCAACCAAGAGTCCCACCTATTATTAATTATGTAATTAAAAATTCTATAGCAGATAAATATGGATTAAAAAATAATGATGAAATTTTAGCTATTAATTCAGAATTTATTTTATTTGCTGATCAATTAAAAAATATTTTATATAAATATAAAAATCAAACTGTATTTTTATCTATAAATAGAAATAGTATTCTTATTAAGAAAAAAATTTTTTTAGATAAAAATGGAATTTTGGGAATTTTTTTAAAAAACTTTTTAGATTTAAATAAAATTTTTTTATTAGAAAAAAACAATTATTCTCTTATACAAAGTTTTCCTTATGGGATAAAAAAAACTTGGTCTATTTTAAAAGATCAAATATTTTTTTTTAAAAATATTTTTTCTTTTAAAACTAAGGCTTATAAACAAATAGGAAGTTTTTTTTCTATAGCTAAAGAATTTTCTAGTCAATGGAATTGGAATATTTTTTGGATATTAACAGGAACCTTATCTATTTGGTTAGCTTTTTTAAATTTATTACCTATTCCATCATTAGATGGTGGATATATTTTATTTATTATAATAGAAATGATTACTACAAAAAAAATTAAAGAAAAAATACTTGAACGTTATACTATTTTTGGATTCATTATTATTAGTTTATTAATGATGATGGTAATTATTTGGGATATTTTTAAAGTATTTTTTTATTAAATTTTTTTAAAGAAAAAATTATTATTAATAGTAATTCCGATATCTAAAATAAGATCATTTTTATGTATATTATTAATATTTTGTATAGGATCAAAAAAACTTAATCCTATTTTAATAACATTTTTTTTACATAATAAAATAAATCTATCATAAAAACCTTTTCCATAACCAATACGATATCCTTGTAAATCAAAAATTAATAAAGGAATAAATATAACTTCAATCAATTTTGGAGAAACAATTTTTTTTTTAATAGGTTCAAATATTCCATATTTATTTTTTAATAAAGGGGTTTTTTTATCAAAAAAACAATTATCTATGGATAATTTATGAAAATTAGAATAAGGAATTGTAATACACTTTTTTTTTTTCAAAAGAAAATTGATTAAAATAAAGGTATTAATTTCATTATATTTTCGTATAGGTAAAAAAATATGATAATAAGTTTTATCCCATAAAAAAATTTTTTTTATTTGAAAAAAAATTTTATAACTTTTTTCAAGTATTTCTTTTTTAGATAAAGACTTTCTGTAAAAAAGATATTTTTTACGTAATTCTTTTTTATTCATAAAAATTATTTAATTTTTTGAATAAATTTTTTTAAAATATCAATAACCTTATTAGGTTGTTCAATAAATCCTATATGACCTGTAGGAATTTCTTTTAAACAAATTTTATATCCTATTTCTACTTCTTTTCTAAGTTTATTTGCAGGAAGTATTACATCATACAACCCAGTTATATATAATTTTGGAAAATTAGTTGTTTTTAATAAAAATCTTCGATCATTGCGAATGGACATTCCTCGTAAAAAAGGAATAATAGAATTCATAGAAGTTGATAAAGCCATTTTTTTTAATAAAAAAATTTCTTTTTTAAAAAAAATTAATTTTTTAGGATAAAATAATCTATTAATACTATTATTAATAAATAATGAATAATTATTTTTAAATAATTTTATAGATCTAATTCGTAAATTTTTTCTTTCTACATTATCTGATTCTGCTGTAGAATGAAGTAAACATAATCCTAAAAATAATTTAGGATTTTTTTCTAAAAGAGCTAAAGAAATATATCCTCCCATAGAATGTCCTATGAAAATAGCTTTTTTTATATTTTCTTTTTTTAAAATAAGATCTATATAATCTGCTATTTTTTCCATAGTAAAAATTTTTTTATTTTTTTTTAAAAAGCTTTTTCCATGACCAGGAAAATCAATAGAAATTATTTGATATTTTTTTGAAAAAAAATTATTAATATTTTTCCAAATTTCTAAATTTTCCATAAATCCATGTAAAAAAACAAGAGGAATCCCTTTTCCTTTTATTTGATAATAAATATTATTTTTATCTAAAGATAGATACATTTTTTATCAGATATTATTAAATTTTTTTTAAATTAAAATTACGTTTTTTAATTAAAAATGTTATTAGTTATTAATATTGGAAATTCTAATATTCGTTTTGGTTTATTTAAAAATAATTATATTAATTATAAATGTAATTTTTCATGGACTATTGATAGTCATATAAATAAATCATTGTATGAATCTATTTTATTAAAAAAATATAAAAAATATGGAATTATTTATCAATTAATTAAAAATATAGTAATTGGATCTGTAGTTCCAAATCTTACAAAGATTATAAAAAAATATGTATATAAAATTCATAAAATAAAACCAATAATAGTAGATAGATATTCTGATTCTGTAATTAAACATTCTTCTCATGAATTAGGAACTGATTTATATGCTAATGCTATAGCTGCATATACTTTATATAAAAATAAAAATACTTATCTAGTCATAGATTTTGGAACAGCTTTAAGTTTTACTTGTATAGATCAATATGGGACTATTAAAGGTGTTATTATTGCTCCAGGAATTAATACTTCTTTATCACAATTAATTGGAAATACAGCTTTACTTTCAAAAATAAAATTAAAAAAACCACCGAATATATTAGGTAAATATACGGAAAATTGTATACAAAGTGGAATAATTTATGGATATTTAAGTATGATAGAAGGGATAATTTATAGAATCAATAAAGAATTAAAAACTAAATGTTTTGTTATTGCAACTGGAGGAATGTCTCATATTTATACACCTTTAACTAAAAAAATTCATTTAAAAGATAAATTACATACTATCAAAGGTTTGAGAATTTTATTTCATTGGAATACTTAATTTAAGTAATATATTTTTTAATTTTTTTAGATAAAATTACTAATTTTTTTTTAGAAAAAATCATTCTTTTTTTAGAAAAATTTACATCATTTTCTTGATCCATAGGAATTAAATGTATATGAACATGAGGAATTTCAAATCCCAAAACAAATACTCCTATACGATTACAAGGTATCACTTTTTCAAGTACTAAAGCTATTTTTCTAGTAAAAGACATAAAAGATAAAAATTCTTTCTCTGTAAGAGAAAATATTTTGTCTATATTTTTTTTTGGAATTACTAAAGTATGTCCAATTTTTATTGGATAAATATCTAAAAAAGCTAAATGATTTTTATTTTCTGCTATTTTATAAGAAAGAATTTCATTATTAATAATTTTTGTAAAAATATTATTATTTTTTTTATTCATATATTATTATATTATTTCTAATATTTTATAATTTAATATCATATTATTAGGTAATTTAATATGAGCAATATCTCCTATTTTTTTTCCTAGTAATCCAATAGAAATAGGAGTATTGATAGATATTTTACCTAATTTTAAATCAGCTTCTCCTTCTGGTACTAAGGTATATCTTTGTTCTCCTCCATATGTTAAATTTTTTACTTTTACTGTAGATAAAATAGAAACTCGATCTTTATTAATTTTGGATTCATCAATAATTCTTGCATTATATAATTTTCTTTTTAATTTTGCTATATTCATTTCTAAAAAACCTTGTGCTTCTTTGATCGCATCATATTCAGCATTTTCTGAAATATCTCCTTTATCTCTAGCTTCAGCTATTTGCATAGACATTTTTGGACGTTCAATATTTTCTAATTTTTCTATTTTTTTTTGTAGTTTTTTTAAACCTTCTTTAGTAAGATATTCAAATTTTGTCATAATAATTTATTGATTAGATTATTTATAATAATAAAGTTAATTGATTTTGTTTATAATAATAATTCATTTTTTTATAAAAAAAATTTATACAATAAATTAGAATTGATTAATTATAAAATATTATTCTATACGGATAATTTGAGCTCCTAAAATTCGTAATCTTTGATCTATATTTTCATATCCTCTATCTATTTGTTCTATATTTTTTATAATACTTGTTCCTTTAGCAGAAAGTGCTGCTATAAGAAGAGATATTCCTGCTCTTATATCTGGAGAATTTAATATAGATCCTTTTAAAGGATATTGATGATTTAAACCTATAATAGTAGCTCTATGAGGATCACATAATATGATTTGTGCTCCCATTTCAATTAATTTATCTACAAAAAATAATCTACTTTCGAACATTTTTTGATGAATTAAAACACATCCTTTAGCTTGTGTAGCTACTACAGTTAAAATACTTAGTAAATCTGGAGTTAATCCTGGCCATGGAGCATCAGATAAAGTTAATATAGCGTTATTTAATAATTTTTGAATTTTATATGATTTTTGATATGGAATATAAATATCATCATTAATTTTTTCTAATTTTATTCCCATCATTTTAAATGTATTAGGAATAATTCCTAAATTTTTCCAACTTACATTTTTAATTTTCAATTCAGAATGAGTAATTGCAGCTAATCCTATCCAACTTCCTATTTCTATCATATCAGGTAAAATTGTATGAGTACATCCACCTAATTTTTTAATTCCAATAATTTTAATTAAATTAGAACCAATACCTTTAATTTTAGCTCCCATTTTTATTAACAATTTACATAATTGTTGTATATAAGGTTCACATGCTGCATTATAAATAGTAGTTATTCCTTTTGCTAAAGTAGAAGCCATAATAATATTAGCAGTACCTGTAATAGAAGCTTCCTCTAAAAGAATATAATTACCTATTAAAGAAGAAGTTGAAAATAAAAAAGATTGATGATGATTAGAATAATCTATATTACTTCCTAATAATTTAAACCCTTTTAAATGGACATCCAAACGTCTACGTCCAATTTTATCTCCTCCAGGAATAGGCATATTTACTTTTTTAAATCTAGTTAATAATGGACCAATAATCATAATAGATCCTCTAATCAATTTTCCATATCTATGAAATTTTTTTGTATTTAAATATTTTAAATTAATTTCTTTAGCTTGAAAAGTATAATCTCCAATATTATTTTTTATAACTTTTACTCCTAAATATTTTAATATGTTAATTAAACATTGTACATCTCCTATATTAGGGATATTTTTTATTCTTAATTTTTCTTCAGTTAATAAAGTTGCACATAAAACTTGTAAAGCTTCATTTTTAGCTCCTTGTGGTTGAATTTCTCCTTTTAATGAAATTCCTCCTTTTATTTTAAAAGTAGCCATTCATTTTTTTTTTTTTTTTTTATATTTATGTTTATAAAGGAGATAAGAACATTGTAATAATGGATCCATATTATTCATTAAACATATTTTTCCTTTTGAAAGTTTTTTTAAATCTTGAAAAATTACATTATCTTCTACTAAATTTTTATTCCATCTTAAATAATTTTTTTTCATAGTATTTGCTATAGCATATAATAATCCTTCTTTTTTTTGTTCATTTTTACAATGAATAGCAACATGGATCATATTTCTTATAATTTTACCATAATATCTAAAATTAGTTAAATATTCAGGATATACAGCTTTATAAAAAGAAGTTTTGAATTTATCTGGATGATATTTAGGAAAAGGTGTATCAATATCTAATTGATATCTAGACATAATTAATAATTGGTTCCATAATTTATGTTGAAAATAAGGAAATGCTTTATTAAATCTTAGATTAGAATCTGTCATTAATTTAATGATACTCAATGCACAACGATTACGTTTTTTTCTGTTTTTTATTTTAATTGCATAAGCAATCATTTTATGAATATTTCTACCATATTCTGGGATAACCAATTTAAAACGATTAGTATTATATTCCATATGGATTTATTTTATGAATAAAAATAAGATCTTTTTTTTTATTATTTTCTATTAAAAGGAGGTTTTTTCTAATGTCCAAAAAACTTTTTTTTGGAATAAATTTTTTCTCATTTTACATGTAAAATTGCAACATAATTTACAATGATTCTCTGTACAAGCGTCTACATGGACGGATAATTCTACTTTATGTACAAATTTATTTGTTAATTTTGTTAAATTATAAACTTCTTTATTAGCTTCTTTTATATTAAAAAACCATGGAACTGTTAAATGACAATCAATATGTAAAGAGCTTCCATATTTAATAATTTTTAAATGATGAAGATCAATCCAATGAATATTTCTTTGTTCATTAATATAAAAAGATAAATCTTGCAAAAGATTTTTATCAGATTCATCCATAATTCCAGCTATTGCATTTCTTAATAATTGAAAACCAGTATATAAAATTATAAATGAAAAAATAATAGATATTATAGGATCTATCCATATACATTTTGTTATGTTTAATAATAATAATCCTATTATTATTCCAAAAGTAGAATAAGTATCTATTTTTAGATGTTTACCACTAGCTATTAACGTTAATACTCTATTTTTATTTCCTATTTTACAAGCAAAAAAACCTAAAAAATAATTGATAATAGCAGTAAAAAACATAAAAAATATTCCATAATCTAATCTAGATAAAAAAATATTATGATATTTAATACGTATAAAAATTTTTATAAAAATTAAAAAACTTACAATAGATATTAAAACCCCTTCTATAGCTGTTGATATAAATTCTATTTTTCCATGACCATATGGATGATTTTTATCTTTTGGTAAAGAAGATATATAGAGACTGTATAAGCCTATGACACTACTAATAATATTACTGATACTTTCCATTGCATCACTAAATATAGAAATAGAAGAAGTTATATACCAAGTAAATAATTTAATAAAAAATAAAATTATAGATACAATGCAAATTAATTTTTGTAAAAAAAAATTTAATTTTTTTTTTTTATCCATAATTTTGTAAAAAAAATATTAGGAATAAATAATAAGTTTAGCTAATTTTAATAAAATTTTTTTTTTCCCTGATGTTTGAAATTTAATTATAGCTATTTTTTTTTGATTTTGTAAATTTAATATTGTTCCTATTCCAAAATGAGAATGAAAAACTTTTACACCTTTATTTAAAAATTTGTCCTGTTGTGAAGGGAAAGATATTCTTTTTTCTTTATTTTTATGTATTATTTTTTTATTTAATTCTTGAATAAAACGACTAGGAGTATTGATAATTTTTTTCCCCCATAAAAAACGATATTTGGTATAGGTTAATATCGCTTTTTTTTGAGCTCTAGTTAAAGCTACATAAAATAAACGACGTTCTTCTTCTAATTGAAATTCATTTTCTAAACTAGATTTTGAAGGAAATAAATTTTCTTCTAATCCTGTAATAAAAACTACTGAAAATTCTAAACCTTTTGATAAATGAATTGTCATTAATGAGACTTTATTGTTATTGGGAACTTCATTATCTATTTCTTCTTTTAAAGAAAAAAATTGTAAAAAACCAGATAAACTAATGTTCCCATTATTTTTTAATTTTTTTTGTTCATCAAGATAATAAGATATATTATTTAATATATATTGAAAATTTTCATAATTATAATATTTTTTTTTTTTTTCTAAAATATTAATAATCTTTTTTGCTATTATATAAATATTAGTATTTTTTAATTTAAAACGTAAATCATTAATTGTAATAATTAAATTTTCAAATATATTTTTTGTTTTTTTATTTATTTTTTTTAAAAATTTTTGATAATTTTTTTTATAATTAAAAATATGATATATAGTTTTATTTTCTTTTTTAGAAAAATTTAATATTAAATTAATTATTTTTTTATTAGTTGTTTTTTTTTTTATTATACGTAATAAAGATTCTTCATCATTAGGATTATTAATTAATCTAAAATAAGCTAATAAATCTTTAATTTCTTTACGTTGATAAAAAGATATATATCCATATATTTTATATGGAATTTTTTTTTCTTTTAAAGCATGTTCTAATATATGAGATTGTATATTATTTCTATAAAGAATAGCAAAATCTTTATTTTTAAGTTTAGTATTTTTTTGAATTGATATAATAGAACAAGCAATATATCTAGCTTCTTCTTTTTCAGAATAAGCTAGATATATTTTAATTTTTTCACCTTTTTCATTTTTAGTCCAAACTTTTTTAAACAGTTGATTTTTATTAAAAGAAATAATATTATTAGATGCTTCTACAATATGATAAGTGGAACGATAATTTTGTTCAAGACGAAAAATTTTAGCTCCTTTATAATCTTTATGAAAATTTAAAATATTAGCAATATTTGCTCCTCTAAAAGCATAAATACTTTGAGAATCATCTCCTACCACAAAAACATTTCTATGTTTAGAAGATAAATTTTTAATAATATTATTTTGAGAAATATTAGTATCTTGATATTCATCAATCAATATATACTTATATTTTTCTTGATATTTTTGTAAAATTTTTGGAAAATGAAAAAATAAATAATTTGTATGAAGTAAAATATCATCAAAATCTAAAGCTTCTGCTTTAAAACATCGTTGAATATAACATTTATAAATATTTTGTATATCATTAGAAAATTTTTTCTTTTTTAAATTATTTTTATATTGTGATATTATTTGTCTTATTTTTTTAGGATTAAAAGAGGTTTTTTTATAATTAAAATCTTCTAATATTTTTTTTATAACATTTTCTGAATCTTTTTGATCATAAATGATATAATTAGATTTATATCCTAAATAATGAGATTCTTTTCTTAGAATACTAGAAAATATAGAATGAAATGTTCCTAAAGAAATTTTATTAAAATCTATTTTATCCATCATATTTGATATTCTATTTTTCATTTCTTTAGCAGCTTTATTCGTAAAAGTTAATGCTAAAATATTAGATGGATTAATTCCTATATTATGTATCATATGAGCTATACGATGAGTAATAACACGAGTTTTTCCTGATCCTGCGGCTGCAATAACTACGATTGGACCATGAATAGTTTTTATAATTTTACGTTGATAACTATTAAGAGATGAAAATATTATATCATTCTTAATCATATTTTCATATTTTTATATTAACTAATTTTTTCTAAAAAAAAATTTTTTATTTTTTTATGATTAAATAAAAAATTAGGATTTTTATAAAAAAAGTTTTTAGCAATTGGAATTACTTTTTTTAATAATTGATAATCTTTGATAAAATTTGCAATTCGTAAATAATTTTTTCCACTTTGTTTAGTTCCTGTTAAATCTCCACTTCCTCGTAAATTAAGATCTTTTTTAGCAATTTCTAATCCATTATTTGTGCTACACATAACATTTATTTTAAAAAAATTTTCTGGACTCATAAAATTATTAGTGATAAGGTAACAATAACTTTGATGTTCCCCTCGACCTACTCTACCTCTTAATTGATGTAATTGAGATAATCCAAAATATTCTGCATTTTCTATAACAATAATTGAAGCATTAGGAACATCTATCCCGACCTCTATTACTGTAGTACTAATCATTATTTTAATATCTCCTTTTAAAAATTGATTCATTTTATTTTCTTTTTCTTTATAGGTCATTTTTCCATGTAAAACTCCAATATTATTTTCCCATTTTTTTAATTTTTTTTTAAAAAATTGATATCCAGTTACCAAATTTTGGTATTTATTTTTTTTTGATTCTATAGTAGGATAAATAATATATATTTGTTGATTTTTTAAAATTTTATTTTTAATTATTTCAATAATTTTAAATTTATTTTTTTTATAAAAATGAATAGTTTTAATAGGTTTTCTATTTAAAGGTAATTCTTTAATTATAGACATTTTTAAATTATTATAAAAAGTCATAGCTAAAGTTCTAGGAATAGGGGTAGCAGTCATAATTAAAATATGAGGAGGAATTTTATTTTTTTTCCAAATTTTAGATCTTTGTATTACTCCAAATTTTTGTTGTTCATCTATAATAGCTAATCCTAAATTTTTAAATTTAAGATTTTCTTGAATTAATGAATGTGTTCCTATTAAAATTGATATTTTTCCTATTTTAATATTATTATAAATATTTTTTTTTTTTTTATTAGAAGTAGAACTAGTTAATAGTTCTATTTTAATTTCATTAAAATTTAAAAACATTTTTTTAATAGAAAAATAATGTTGTATCGCTAAAACTTCAGTAGGAACCATTAAACAAGATTGCATTCCATTATCTGAAGCAACAAGCATTGTTAATATTGCGATTATTGTTTTTCCAGATCCTACATCTCCTTGTAATAATCTGTTCATTTGTATAGGTTTCTTTAAATCTTGATATATTTCTTTAAAGACTTTTTTTTGTTCATCTGTTAAAGTAAATGGTAAAAAATATTTATAAAAATTATAAAAATTCTTTCCTAATTTTAAAAAAGGATATCCTATAGAAATTTTTTGATTATTTTTTTTATATAAAATAGATAATTGTAAAAAAAACAATTCTTCAAATTTTAAACGATATCGTGCATTAGATAAATCTTTTAAAGATTTAGGAAAATGTATTTGTTTTAATGCTTCTTTTTTTGTCATTAATTGTTTGATAAATAAATTTTTTTTTCTAAAAAAATCTTTAAATTCTATATTTTTAGATTCTTCTATTAAATTTTTTAATATTTTTTCTATAAAACAATTATTTATTCCATATTGTTGTATTTTTTTTGGAATATGATATATTGGATATATAGAAGAATAATTGTTTTTAAATTTTTTAAAATTAGGATGAAAAATTTGTATTTTTTCTTTAAAACGTTTTATTTTTCCAATAACTATTATAGGTTTATTTATTTCAATATTTTTTAAAAAAAAATTAATTTTTTGAAACCATATTAATTCAATAAAACCTGTAGAATCTTCAAAACGTGCGATTAATATTTCTTTTTTATTTTTAGATTGTATTTTTTTATATTGAGTAATATTTCCTAATATTTGAATTTTATCGTTTGTATTTTTTTTTAATTCGGATATATTTTTTATAGAATAATGAATATATGTTTTTGGATAAAAAAGTAATAAATCTTCATAAGTATAAATTTTTAATTCTTTTTTTAAAAAAAAAATTTTTTTTAAATTTAATTTATTTAACCCTTTTAAATTATCTATAGATTTTTCTAAAAAATCTTGATACATTGTTTTATATTTAAATCACATAATTTTTATGTAATTAAAAAATATTTAATTTTGTTAAAATAAAAAAAAACAAAGGACATTTAGCTCAGTAGGGGAAGAGCACTACTTTGACAGAGTAGAGGACGTCGGTTCAAATCCGATAATGTCCACTATAATTTTTTTATTATGATATTAATTACAACAGTTAGAGAAGGAGAATCTATTGATAAAGCATTGAAAAAATGTAAAAAAAAATTTGATAAAACACGTATTTTAAAAGAATTTAGAGAAAGACAACAATATATAAAACCTTCTGAAGGAAGAAGAAATGAAATTTTAAAAGCTAAATATAGAGAAAAAATGAAATTAAAACAAGAAGAATAAAAATTTTAATGAAAGAATATAAATATATTTTCGGTTTAGTTGGAAAAAAAATTCATTATTCTTTTTCAAAAAATTTTTTTTTAAAAAAATTTAAAAAAGAATCTATTCATCAAGTTACTTATAAAATATTTGATATACCTAAAATAGAAAATATTATAAATATTTTTAAAAATCCTAATTTAAAAGGATGTAATATTACTATCCCATATAAAGAAAGTATTATCCCTTATTTAGATAAAATTATGCCAGAAGCTAAATCTATTGGATCAGTAAATGTAGTAAAAATTGATAAAAATAAATATCGTATAGGATATAATACAGATGTTTATGGTTTTGAATTTTCTTTTAAAAAGGATATGAATATATTATTATATAAAAAACCAAAAGCTTTAATTTTAGGAACAGGAGGAGTATCTAAATCAGTTTCATTTATTTTAAAAAAATTAGAAATACCATATAAATATGTTTCTAGAAAAAAAAATAAAAATTTTATTCTTTATACAGAAATTAATAAAAATTTATTAAAAGATTTTAAAATTATTATTAATTGTACTCCTGTAGGAACTTATCCTTTTATTAATTATTGTCCTTTTTTACCATATCAATATTTATCTTCTGAACATTATTTATATGATTTAATTTATAATCCCTCAAAGACTTTATTTTTAAAAAAAGGAGAAGAAAAAGGAGCTATGATTAGAAATGGATTAGAAATGTTACACATTCAAGCAGAAGAATCTTGGAAAATATGGAATTTTGAAAAATAAAAATATTTTTATGTATAGAGCTATTCAATTAGCTAAAAATGGATTAGGATTAACTTATCCAAATCCTATGGTAGGATGTGTAATAGAAAAAAATGGATTAATTCTTTCAGAAGGATGGTATAAAAAAGGGGAATTACATGCAGTAAAAAATGCTATTAATAATATTAAAAAAAAAATTTTTTTAAAAAAATCGACAATTTATTTAACATTAGAACCTTGTATCAATCGAATCAAAAAAATTTCTTGTGTAGATCTTATTATAAAAAATTATATTTCTACAGTTGTAATAGGAATTACAAATCCAAATCCAAAAATAAAAGGATTAGGTATTAAAAAATTAAAAAATAATGGAATCAAAGTAATAGAAAATATATTGATAGATGAATGTCGTTTTTTAAATAAACGTTTATTTACTTTTTATGAAAAAAAACGTCCTTTTATTATTTTAAAAATAGAACAAAGTGAAGATGGTTATATAGATTTTTTTTTGAAAAAAAAAATAAATTTTATTCAAAATTTGTATTATCAACAATTAAATAATAAATGGAGATCTGAAGAAAATAGTGTTTTTATAAGAAAAAAAAATTTTTTTAATAAAAAAAAAAATATTAAAAATTGGGAAGGTAATATTCCAATTAAAATTTTTTTAGATAAAAATTTAAGTAGATATCCGACTTTTTTAAGTAAAAGGACAAAAACAATTATTTTTAAAAATAAAAAAAAAATTAAATTTTTTCAAATTTTGTTTAAAAAAAATCTTATTAACAATATATTATATTTTTTATATAAAATGAATATTGTATCAGTTCTGATAGAAATAGGAGGAGATAAAATAATTTTAGAAAAATTTATAAAAAAAAATATTTGGGATGAATCTAGAATTTTTATTTATAAAAATATTTTTTTAAAAAAAGGATTAAAAATTCCAGTAATAAACGGAAAAGTTATAAAAAAAATAAATATCAATAAAGATCAATTAATAATAAAAAAACCATTTTAATTATTTTTTATTCAAAATATTTTTACATAAAATGATAAAATATTATTTTATTGAATTTAATTAAATCTTGCGATACTTAATAAGTAAGTAGAATATTTTCTAAAAGAAATAAAAATATCGAATAATAAAGTTTTTTTCATTATTAAAAATAGTAAAAGATCCTTAAAAAAGGATTGAAATTTGTAATTTTATAAATAAAAAAATTTTTAATTTATATAAAAATTCTTAATTTATTATAAAAAAAATATCATATTTATAAATTTTAATAAATGTCTATAAAAATTACAGATGAATGTATTAATTGTGGAGCTTGTGAATCTGAATGTCCTAATCATGCTATTTATGAAGGAGGTAAACAATGGAGAATGTCAGATGGAACTTCTTTAAAAAAGAAAAAAAAAGTTAAAAATATTCTGATAGATCCTACTTCTTTTCAAAATCCTAAAAAAAAAGATATTTATTTTATAGTTTCTGAAAAATGTACAGAATGTGTAGGTTTTTATGAAGAACCACAATGTATTAATATTTGTCCTGTAAATTGTTGTATATTAGATAATTCTTTTTTTGAAAATAAAAAAGATCTTATAAATAAAAAAAATTTTTTACATAATAATTATTAATTATATGTGGATTGCTTTTTTATAAAAACTTAATAAAGCTGCTTCTTTAAAAGCTTCGCTAAAAGTAGGATGTGGATGGCAAATTCTATAAAGATCTTCTGAAGAAGCACTAAATTCCATAGCAACAGTTGCTTCCATAATCATATCTGATGCATGATTACTTATTATATGGACTCCTAATATTTCATCTGTATTTTTATGAGATATAATTTTAATAAAACCAGACATAGATTCGCTAGTTTTTGCAATTCCTAATATTTTGATTGGAAAAATTCCTGTTTGATATTCTATTTTTTTTTGTTTTATTTCTTGTTCTGTTTTTCCAACACTAGATACTTCCGGATAAGTATATATTACTGAAGGAATTAAATTATAGTTTAATTGATTAGGTTTTTGTCCAGATAAATATTCTGCTACATATAATCCTTCTTCTTCGGCTTTATGTGCTAACATTTTTCCTCCAATAACATCTCCTATAGCATAAATATTTTTTACAGAAGTTTGAAAATAATTATTAACAATGATAAAACCTTTTTTATCTTTTTTAATTCCTATCTTTTTTAATTCAAGATCCTTAGTGTAAGGAATTCTTCCTATAGATAATAGACAATAATCTCCTGTATATTTAATTTCTTTACCATTATTTTTTTTTTTAATATAAACGGATACTTCGTTAGTATTTGGAATAATTTTTTTAATCAAAGAAGAAGTTTCTATTTTAATAGAATCTTTTTCAAAAAGATTTTTTATTTCTTCACTTAAAGAAATATCCATATTATAAATTAATCTATCCATAGATTCAATAATAGTAACAGAACTTCCTAATCTATAATAAAGAGAACTTAATTCTAATCCGATAATTCCTCCACCTATTACTATTAATTTTTTAGGTACTTTTTTAAGATTTAGAGCTTCTGTAGAAGAAATAATTCTTTTTTTAATATTAAAAGAAGAAAAATTAAAATTAGAAGGTTTAGATCCTGTAGCTATAATACAATATTTAAATTGTAATTTTTTTATTATTTTTAATGTTTTTGGATCTATAAGAGAAAGAATATGATTAGTTTGAAAAGAGGCTATTCCTTGATATAAATCAATTTTATTTTTTTTCATTAAAAATTTAATTCCTTCATTATTTTTTTTAATGATATTGTTTTTTCTTATCATCATTTTTTTAAAATCTAATGATAAAGAATTATATATAATTCCATGTAAATGATGTTTAGTTTTTGCTAAAAAAAAATATTTAGAAGAATATAAAAGAGATTTTGAAGGAATACAACCTACATTTAAACATGTACCACCTAATTTTGAATATTTTTCTATAATAGCTGTATGTAGTCCTAATTGATTGGCTCTAATAGCAGAGATATATCCACCTGGGCCAGAGCCTATAATTATAAGATCATATTGAATCATTATAAAAAATATTTTAAAAATAAGTAATAAAGTTACAAAAATTAATGTGTTAAAATAATGAATATCTTACATATTTAAAATATATGCAAAAATTAATGGAACTACAATAGTAGCATCTGATTCAATAATAAATTTTGGTGTATTTTTATCCACTTTTCCCCAAGTTATTTTTTCATTAGGAATAGCTCCAGAATAAGAACCATAACTGGTAGTAGAATCAGAAACTTGACAAAAGTAAGACCAAAAAGGAGTTTTATCTAATCCAATATCTTGTGAAAGCATGGGAACTACACAAATAGGAAAATCTCCAGAAATTCCTCCACCTATTTGAAAAAAACCTATTTTATTATTATTATTAATAGTTTCTTGTTTATACCATTTAGCTAGATACATCATATATTCAATTCCATTTTTTACAATAGAAGGTAAAAATATTTTTTTTATACAAAAAGAAGTAAAAATATTTCCTATAGTACTATCTTCCCATCCAGGTACTACTATAGGTATATTTTTTTTTGCTGCTTCTAATACCCAACTATCTTTTGAATTTATATTATAATATGGTTCTAAAATATTTTCTAATAATAATTGATAAATATATTCATGAGGAAAATATCGTTGAGATTTTTGTTGAGCTCTTTTCCATAGATAAATAATATGTTTTTGTAATTTTTTAAAAGCTTGTTTTTCTGGTATTAAAGTATCTGTAATTCTATAAAATCCTTTTTTAAAAAATTTTTTTTCTTCATCAGGAGTTAAATATCTATAATTTGATATTTTTTTATAATGAGAATGAGCTATTAAATTTATTATATCTTCTTCTAGATTAGCGCCAGTACAAGAAATAATATGAACTTTATTTTTTCGTATCATTTTAGATAAAATTTTTCCTAATTCTGCAGTACTCATAGCTCCAGCTATAGTTATCATCATTTTTCCATTATTTTGAATATGATTTTTATATGCTTTAGCTGCTTCGTATAAGGATAATGCATTAAAATGAAGAAAATATTTTTTAATAAATGAAGTAATAGAGTTTTTCATAATTTTTTATAATTTTATCTGGCTATTTGGACTGCTCTAGTTTCTCTAATAACTGTAACTTTAATTTGACCAGGATAAGTCATTTCATTTTTTATTTTTTCTTTTATATCACAAGATAATTGAAAGGCTTTTTGATCATCTATTTTTTTACTTTCTACTAAAACACGTAATTCTCTACCTGCTTGTATAGCAAAGGCTTTATTTACCCCATAAAAACTAAAAGCAATATCTTCTAAATTTTTTAATCTTTTAGAATAAGATTCAAAAGAATTTTTTCTTATACCTGGACGTGCTCCACTAATAGAATCTGATATTTGTATAATAGGAGATATAAGGACTTTCATTTCTATTTCATCATGATGTGATCCAATTGCATTACAAACTTCAATATTTTCTCCATATTTTTCAGCATATTGCATTCCTAAAATTGCATGAGGGAGTTCAGTTTCTTTTTCAGGAATTTTTCCAATATCATGTAATAATCCAGCACGTTTTGCTATTTTAGCATTTAATCCTAATTCAGAAGCTAATATTCCAGATAAATTAGCTACTTCTCTAGAATGTTGTAAAAGGTTTTGTCCATAAGAAGAACGGTATTTCATTCTGCCTATCATTTTAATTAATTGTGGATGTATTCCATGAATACCTAAATCTATAATATTTTTTTTCCCTATGTCTATTATTTCTTCTTCAATTTGTTTTTCTGTTTTTTCTACAATTTCTTCAATTCTTGCGGGATGGATTCTTCCATCTATAACTAATTTATGAAGAGATAATCTAGCTACTTCTCTTCGTATAGGATTGAAACAAGATAAAAGAATAGCTTCTGGAGTATCATCTACTATAATTTCTACTCCAGTTGCTTTTTCTAATGCTCTTATATTTCTTCCTTCTCTTCCAATAATACGTCCTTTTACATCATCTGATTCTATATGAAAAATAGAAACAGCATTTTCTATAGCTTGTTCTGTTCCTATTCTTTGAATAGCTTGTATAATAATTTTTTTTGCTTCCATTTTTGCAGTTAATTGTGATTCTTCTATAATATTTTGTATATAAGTTTGTGCTTTTGTTTTTGCTTCATCTTTTAAAAGATTAATTAATTCATTTTTAGCTTCTTCAGAAGAATAATTAGATATTTTTTCTAATAAATTTATTTGTTTTATATGTATGTAATTAAATTCTTTTTTGGTTCTTTTAAGAATTTTAAATTTTTTTTCATAGTCATAGATTTGTGCATCTAAACGATTATTTTTATTAAAATAAATTTCTATTTCTTTGGATAATCTATTTTCTTTATCTTTAATTTTTTTTTCTCTAAAATGAATATTTTTTTCATATTTAGATTGAAGCTCAATAAATTTTTCTTTTGCTTGAATGATTTTATTTTTTTTTATAGAATCTCCTTTTTTTTCTGCATTTTTAATAATTTTTTTTACTTTATTATTTGTTTTTTCTAATAATTGAATATATTTTTTTAATATGGTTTTTTTACCAAAAAAGTAACATGTAATTACTCCAATTATAAACCCCATTAGTATCAAAAATCCAACATTTATTTTCATATTTATTTAATTTAAATAAAAATAAAATAGATATTTTAATAACATTTTTTTATTAACAATAATTAAAAATTAATAGGATATATCATAATTTTTTTTAGGATAAATATTTTATTAAAATGCAGTTTAATGAAGTAATAATTAATAATATATAGGTTATTTTTATTTTTATTTTAATAAATTAGTAATAAAAAAATGAAACGAGCTTATTTAGATAATGCAGCAACAACTCCTGTAAGAAGTGAGGTAATCAAAGTTATGATTAATACATTAAAATATTCATTTGGTAATCCTTCTTCTATGCAACACAGTTATGGAAGAAAAACTCGTTCACTTATAGAAGAATCTAGAATTAGTATAGCAAAAAATATTAATGCTTCTCCATCAGAGATTATTTTTACTTCTGGAGGAACAGAAGCTAATAATCTTATTTTAAGATCTGCTGTGATTAATTTAAAAATTCAATGTATTTTAACTTCTCCTTTAGAACATTATTCTGTATTAAAAACTGTTTTAGACTTATCTAATAAATATTCAATTTGTGTAGAATTTATTAAAATCAAAAATAAAGGAATAATAGATTTAAATCATCTTGAACAAAAATTAAAAATAAATTTTAAAAAAAAAATATTAGTTAGTTTAATGTATGCTAACAATGAAATAGGTAATTTATTAGATTTAGATCAAGTTGGAAATCTTTGTAAAAAATATAATGCTTATTTTCATTCAGATACTATACAAATTATTGGAAATTATCCAATAGATATGCATCAAAATACTGTAGATTTTGCTACAGCTAGTGCTCATAAATTTTATGGTCCTAAAGGAATTGGTTTTATTTTTATCAAAGAAAAAAATTTAAAAAAAATGAAATCATTGATGACTGGAGGATATCAAGAATATGGAATTCGTCCAGGAACAGAAAATATTTATGGTATTGTAGGATTATCAAAAGCTTTAAATTTAGCTTATAGTGATTTACAAAAAAATTTAAAAAAAATACAAAATTTAAAATCTTATTGTATTTCAGAATTAAAAAAAATTCAATATGATATTATTTTTAATGGATTATCTAATATTCCAAATAAAAGTATTCCTACTATTTTAAATATTTTTTATCCAAAAAAAGATCATTTATTATATTTTCATTTAGATTTAATGGGAATTGCTATTTCTAAAGGAAGTTCTTGTACTTCAAAACAATTAAAAAAAATTTCTCATGTTATATCATCTATAACTAATAATGAACATTTTTTAAAAAAGATGATGCCAATTAGAATTTCTTTTGGAATTTTTAATGAAAAAAAAGATATAGATCTATTAATAGATGCTTTTAAAAAAATTAATAAAAATTAAATATCTTTGATAAAAGATTATACAAATAGTGAATTCTAATTATTTAATGATTCAATCTTCTATTGGTAGAAAAATAATAATGGCAATTACCGGAATTTTTTTGATATTTTTTTTATTATTACATTTAAGTATTAATTTTTTTCTTTTTTATGGAGAAAAAACATTTAATAATGCCGTTATTTTTATGAGAAGTAATATTTTTATAAAAATATCAGAATATATATTAGCTTTAGGTTTTATTATTCATATTTTACTAGGATTCAAATTACATTTAAAAAATAAAAAATCAAAAGGTAAAATAGATTATTATATCAAAAATGATATTACTACTTTTAGTAGTAAAAGTATGATTTATACTGGTTTTTTGATTTTATGTTTTTTAATTTTACATTTGATGAATTTTATGATTCCTATATATAATAAACCTATTATTTCTGATTATATATTAGTTATTTCTTTATTTAAAAATCCTATATATACATTAATATATCTTATCTCTTTTTGTATTTTAGGAATTCATTTAAATCATGGATTCCAATCTACTTTTCAATCTTTAGGTTTTTCTAATAAAAGAAATTTTTTTTGGATACAAAAATTAGGTTATTTTTATACTTGGTTTATTTGTTGTGGTTTTTCTATTATTGCTATTTGGTTTTTTTTAAAAAATTAAAATTTTTTATATGATTTATAATAATTTTATATCAAAAATACCAAATGGATCATTAAATGATCAATGGAAAAATCATAAATCTACTTTAAAATTAGTATCTCCTAATAATAGATCAAAATTAGATATTATTATTATTGGATCAGGATTATCTGGTGGATCTGCTGCTGCTACATTAGCAGAATTAGGATATAAAATTAAAATTTTTTGTTATCAAGATTCACCTAGAAGAGCACATTCTGTAGCTGCTCAAGGTGGAATTAATGCATCAAAAAATTATCAAGGAGATAATGATTCTGTTGATCAACTTTTCTATGATACAATTAAAGGAGGTGATTATCGATCACGTGAATCTAATGTTTATCGTTTATCTGAAATTTCATCTAATATTATTGATCAATGTGTAGCTCAAGGAGTTCCATTTGCTAGAGATTATTCTGGTTATTTAGAAAATAGATCTTTTGGTGGGACAAAAGTATCTAGAACTTTTTATGCTAAAGGACAAACAGGACAACAACTTTTGCTTGCATGTTATTCCGCTATGTCTAGACAAATAGGAAAAGGAAGAATAAAAATGTATACTCGTCATGAAATGTTAGATATAGTTATAATAGATGGAAAAGCTAGAGGGATTATTGCTAGAAACTTAATTAATGGAGAAATTGAACGTCATTCTAGTCATGCAGTCATTATAGCATCAGGAGGTTATGGAAATGTATTTTTTTTATCTACAAATGCTATGGGATCTAATTCTACAGCGATATGGAAAGTTCATAAAAGAGGAGGTTATTTTGCAAATCCTTGTTATACTCAAATTCATCCTACATGTATTCCTATCCATGGAAATTATCAATCTAAATTAACATTAATGTCAGAATCATTAAGAAATGATGGAAGAATATGGGTCCCAAAAAAAATAGAAGATGCTTTATTAATAAGAAATGGAAATAAAATACCTAAAGATATTCAAGAAATAGAAAGAGATTATTATTTAGAAAGACGTTATCCTTCATTTGGTAATCTTGTTCCAAGAGATGTTGCATCTCGTGCTGCAAAAGAACGTTGTGATAAAGGATTTGGAGTAGTAAATAATGAAACTAAAGAAGGTGTTTTTTTAGATTTTACTACTTATATAAAACAATATGGAAAAGAAAAAACTAATGAATTAGGAATACATAATTCAAATGAAAAAACAATACAAAAATTAGGAAAAAAAGGATTAAAAGATAAATATGGAAATTTATTTCATATGTATGAAAAAATTACTAATGAAAATCCTTATGAAACTCCTATGAAAATATATCCTGCTGTTCATTATACTATGGGAGGTATATGGGTAGATTATAATTTAATGTCTACTATTCCAGGTTGTTATGTAATAGGAGAAGCTAATTTTTCTGATCATGGTGCAAATCGTCTTGGAGCTTCTGCTTTAATGCAAGGATTAGCTGATGGATATTTTATTATACCTTATACTATTGCAGATTATTTATCTGAATATATAGGAAAAAATAATAAGAAAATATCTATAAAACATGAAAATTTTGAAAATTCAGAAAAAAAAGTAAAAAATAAAATAAAAAAATTATTATTAAATAATGGAAATATATCTCCTGATTTTTTTCATAAAAAGCTTGGAAATATTATGTGGAAATATGTAGGAATGAGTAGAAATGAAAATGGATTATTAAAAGCGATAAAGGATATACAAAAACTTCGTAATAATTTTTGGAAAAATATTTATATACCTGGAATAGATGGATTCAATTCAGAATTAGAAAAAGCTATTCGTATAGCTGATTTTTTAGAATTAGGAGAATTAATTTCTATGGATGCGTTAAAAAGAAAGGAATCTTGTGGTAGTCATTTTAGAGAAGAATATAAAACAAAAGAAGGTGAAGCATTACGTGATGATATAAATTATAAATATGTTTCTGTGTGGGAATATAATAAAGGGAAACCTATTTCTGAAGAAATTTTTCATAAAGAATCTTTAATATTTAATTTTTCAAAATTACAATTTCGTTCTTATAAATAAAAAAATAAAATTTTATGAAAAAATTACTTTCTTTTGTTTTAAAAATATGGAGACAAAAAAATAATAAAGAAAAAGGAAAATTTTATACTTATAAAGTATATGATGTTTCTCCTAATAGTTCTTTTTTAGAAATGTTGGATTTATTAAATAATCAAATTATAAATAATAGTAAAAAGGAAACTCCTATAGCTTTTGATCATGATTGTCGTGAAGGTATTTGTGGAATGTGTTCTTTATATATAAATGGAAGGGCTCATGGAAAAGAAAATTTAACAACTACTTGTCAATTATATATGAGAAGATTTTACAATATTAATACAATATATATTGAACCTTGGAGAGCGAAACCTTTTCCTATTATTAAGGATTTAATAGTAGATAGATCTTCTTTTGATAGAATAATTATGTCAGGAGGATTTATTTCTGTTAATACTTTAGGAAAAACTATAGATGGAAATATGATTCCTATTTCTAAAGAAAATGCAGATAAAGCTTTTGATTCTGCTGTTTGTATTGGATGTGGTGCATGTGTAGCTGCATGTAAAAATAGATCCGCGATGTTATTTGTTGCAGCAAAAATTTCTCAATTTATTTTATTACCTCAAGGGAAAATAGAAAGAAAACAACGTGTATTAAATATGGTAAAAAAAATGGATGAAGAAGGGTTTGGTAATTGTACTAATACAAAATCTTGTGAAATTGAGTGTCCAAAAGGAATTTCTACAGAAAATATTTCTTTAATGAATAAAGAATATATTCAATCTTTTATATAAATGGAATATTTAGATTTTGAAAAACCGATAAAAGAGATTCAGGATCAATATATTAATTGTGTTCTTATCGAAAAAAAAAGTGGGGTAAATATGAAAAATGTTTGTGATCAATTAAAATTGAAATTAGAAAAAACAATTAAAAAATTACATAAAAAATTAACTCCATGGCAAAGAGTTCAATTATCTAGACATCCTAATAGACCTTATACTTTAGATTATATATTATCTATTACTAAAAAAGAATCTTTTATTGAATTACATGGAGATCGTTATATTGGTGATGATAAGGCGATGATAGGAGGTTTTGGAAAAATAGATAATTTAACTTTTATGTTAATAGGGACTCAAAAAGGGAAAAATACAAAAGATAGACAATATAGAAGATTTGGAATGCCTAATCCAGAAGGATATAGAAAGGCATTAAGACTAATGAAATTATCTGAAAAATTTCATAAACCTATTGTTACTTTTATAGATACTCCAGGTGCTTTTCCAGGAATGGATGCTGAAAAAAAAGGTCAAGGAGAAGCAATTGGAAAAAATATTTATGAAATGATGTGTTTAAAAGTTCCAATTATTGTATTAATTATAGGAGAAGGTGCTAGTGGAGGTGCTTTAGGAATTGGAATAGGAGATAAAGTATCTATGATGGAAAATTCTTGGTATTCTGTTATTTCTCCTGAAAGTTGTTCAACTATTCTTTGGGGTAATTGGAAAAAAAAAGAAGATTCTGCAAAATCATTAAAATTAACAGCAGAAGATATGTTAAAATTAAAATTGATAGATGATTTAATTAAAGAACCTTTAGGAGGTGCTCATTTTAATCATAAAAAATCTTTTCAATTAATAAAAAAAAAAATTATTAAATATTATAAAGAATTATCATCTATTGATATTGATGTTCTTATTAGAAAGAGAAAAAACAAATATATTACTATAGGACATTTTAATGATTAAAAAAATATTTTATTTATATTTTTTATGAATAAAAAACATAATTTGATATATAAAGAAGATAATAAAAAATATTATGATCATTTTATTAAAAATGTAAAAATTCCTCCTCAAGCATTAGATTTAGAAGAAGTCATTCTAGGGTCTATAATGATAGATAAAAAAGGATTAGATATAATCATTGATATTCTTGTTCCTGAAATTTTTTACAAAAAAGAACATCAAGATATATTTCGTTCTATTCAAAAATTATATCATAATTATCATCCAATAGATTTATATACTGTTTCTAATCAATTAAAAAAAGATGGGAATCTTGATAAAATTGGAGGTGAATTGTATTTAATAGAATTAACACAAAAAGTTATTTCTTCCGCACATATTGAATATCATAGTCGTATTATTCAACAAAAATTTATTTTAAGAAAACTAATTAATATATCTTCATATATTATAAAAAATTGTTATCATGATAATATAGATGTTTTTGAATTATTAGATGAAGCAGAATCTAAACTTTTTGAAATAAATCAAAAATATTTAATAACGAAAAAATATGAAACAACTGAATCTCTTGTTAAAAAAGCTATTGATAAAATAAAAAAAATAGAAAATAATAAAGAAAGATTAAGTGGAATTTCTTCTGGTTTTTATCATTTAGATCAAATAACTTCTGGTTGGCAAAATTCAGATTTAATTATATTAGCGTCTAGACCAGGAATGGGAAAAACAACATTTATGTTATCTATGGTAAGAGATATAGTATTAAAACAAAAAGTTCCTGCAGTAATTTTTTCATTAGAAATGTCATCTATTCAATTAATAACAAGATTGATTTCATCAGAAACAGGAATATCTTCAGAAAAAATAAAAAAAGCTAATCTCTCTGATTTAGATTGGAAAAATATTTTTAATAAAACCTCAAAATTAAAAAAAGCTCCTCTCTTTATTGATGATACTCCTT
Organism: Blattabacterium cuenoti; assembly: GCF_014252455.1. Taxonomy (GTDB): domain Bacteria; phylum Bacteroidota; class Bacteroidia; order Flavobacteriales; family Blattabacteriaceae; genus Blattabacterium; species Blattabacterium cuenoti_R. The sequence continues at coordinate 470,555 of NZ_CP060245.1, read as the reverse complement.
CTTTATCTATATTTAATTTAAGAGCAAAATGCAGAAATTTAATATCTCAACATGGAATTAAATTAATATTAATTGATTATATGCAATTAATGGGAATTAATGATCATAATTTAAAATTATTAAGAAATAGAGAACAAGAAATTTCAATAATTTCTAGAAATTTAAAATCTATGGCTAAAGAATTAGATATTCCTATAATAGCTTTATCTCAATTATCTAGAGCTGTAGAAATTAGAGGTGGTAGTAGAAGACCATTATTATCTGATTTACGTGAATCTGGATCTATTGAACAAGATGCAGATATTGTTTTATTTATTTATAGACCAGAATATTATGGTTTTAAAATTTGGGATACAGAAAAAAAAGAATCTTGTATCGGACAAGCAGAAATTATTATAGCTAAACATAGAAATGGAAGTTTAGATAAAATTCGTTTAAAATTTGTTAGTGATCAAGTAAAATTTTTAGATTTTCAAAAAAAAGATTCAAAATATTTCATTTGGGAAGAAAATTATAAAGAAAATTTTTTTATTAAAAATCATGAAAATAATGATTTTTTAGAAGAAGATTTTAATAAAAATTAAAATTTAACGTAAAATATAAAATAATATATTTTTTTAAATAAAAAAAAGATTATTATAAGTTTTTTTATAAAAAAAAATTGATATTATTTTATAAAAGTATTAAAATTTAATAATATTAAAATTTATATCATTATATAATATTAATTTTTTTTCTTATTTATTGATATTTAATAAAATTTTAATTTAAAAATTATTTTTTATTTTTGTAAAAAAATAATAATTTTAATCATTTTTGGTACTTGTTAAATCTTTATCTGGAATAAGAGGTACTTTAGGAGGAAAAGTAGGAAATGGTTTTACTCCTATAGATATTATTAAATTTTTAGCAGGATATGTTACCTGGATAAAAAAAAAATATAAAAATAAACATAAATATTTAATAATCTTTGGAAGAGATGGTAGGATTACGTCTACTTTATTTCAAAAATTTTTAATTATTACTTTTCAAAATTTTGGAATTAATGTTATAGATATTGGTTTATCTACAACACCTACTGTTGGTTTTGCTATAATTAATGAAAAAGCAGATGGTGGGATAATGTTAACTGCCAGTCATAATAAAAAAAATTGGAATGGATTGAAACTATTCAATTCTATGGGTGAATTTTTATCTAAAAAAGATTTTCAATGGTTTTATTCTATAGTAAAAAAAAAAAAATTAAATTTTGTTTCTTTCAAAAAATTAGGTAATTATTTATATAAAAAAAATTATATTCATAAACATATAAAAACTATTTTATCTTTACCTTTAGTAGATCAAAAAATGATTCAAAAAGCTAAATTTAAAATTGTTGTAGATGGAATAAATTCAACAGGAGGAATAGCTGTCCCTTTACTTTTAAAATTTTTAGGAGTTAAAGTAATTAAAATGTATTGTACTCCACATGGAAATTTTAGTCATCATCCTGAACCTATAAAAAAAAATTTAAATAAAATTTGTAAAAAAGTACCTAAAATTAAAGCAGATCTAGGAATATCTGTAGATCCTGATGTAGATAGGGTTGTTTTTATTTGTGAAAATGGAGATTTTTTTGGGGAAGAATATACTTTAATTTCTATTTCTGATTATATTTTAAAAAATAAATTAGGTCCTATTGTATCTACTTTATCTTCTTCTCAAGCTTTATATGATTTGTCTATAAAAAATGGTGTTCCTTATTATGCTACCCCTGTAGGTGAAGTTCATGTCGTTGAAAAAATGAAAGAAGTTAAAGCAGTAATTGGTGGGGAAGGAAATGGTGGGATTATCTATCCAAATTTCCGTTATGGAAGAGATGGATTAGTAGGTATCGCTTTATTTTTAAGTTATATTTCGAAATTAACTCAAAAATCATTAATTAAATTAAAAAAAAGGTATCCTAATTATTTTATGTTAAAAAAAAAAATTAGATTATCTTTTTATCAAAAAAAACAACAAATATTAAATTTTTTTAAAAAAAAATATAAAGAAAAAAAAATGAATTTCCAAGATGGAATTAAAATTTCATTTTTGAAAAATGAATGGGTTCATATAAGACAATCTAATACTGAAAATATTATTAGAATACATATAGAAAGTACGTCAAAAAAACGGGTAAATTTTTTATATAAAAAAATTTTTAATGAAATAAAAAATTCTAATAATTTTAAATAAAAAATTATGTCTGAAAATTTAATAAAAAAAATAGAAAATAAATATTTTTTTAAAAAAAAATTACCATTTTTTAATTCTGGAGATACTATTACTGTTTTTTTTGAAATAAAAGAAGGAGAAAAAAAAAGAATACAAACTTTTAAAGGAATAGTAATTAAAAAACAAGGAAAAGGTTTCACAAAAACTTTTACTATCCGTAAAATGAGTGGTGAGATAGGTGTAGAACGTATATTTATATTATATCATCCAAATATAAAAAATATAGAAGTAAATAAAAAAGGAAAAGTTCGTAGATCTAAAATTTATTATTTTAGATCTCTAAAAGGTAAAAAAGCTAGAATAAAAAATAAATAAAAATAAAGAGAGGAAAATTTTTCCTCTCTATTTATCTTTATTTATTATTTTTTTCATTTTCTTCTGTATTTATTTTTTCTTTTGTTGTTGCCTCCTCATTATTATTTTTTGAAGAATTTTCTTCTTCATTATTTGTTGTAGTAGGAGGGGTTGTTACATTAGAATTTGTTTGATTTTCATTATTATTATTAGCGGTTTTTTCTTCTTCTGTAGAAGGAGAAGTATTTTCGTTTTTAGATTTATTAGTACAACTACTTGAAAATAAAAATATTGCTAAAAAAATGGTAGTAATAGTAATTCTTAATTTTTTCATCATAATCAATAGTATTTCAGTTATAACATATTCTGGACAAATTTATATAAAAATTTGGAATGAAAAAATATATTATTATTTGTATTTTTTTAAAAATAACTAAAAATAGATTTTAAAATATTTTTTTTTAAAAAAAATTATTAAAAAAAAAGAAATTATGTCTTTAGATAAAAAGATTTTAAAAGAAGCTTTTACATTTGATGATGTTTTATTAATTCCATCCTATTCTTCTATATTACCATCTGAAGTTTCTTTAAAAACATCTCTTACATTTGATATTACAATGAATATTCCTTTATTAAGTGCTGCGATGGATACTGTAACAGAATCTTCCTTAGCTATATCAATAGCTAGAGAAGGAGGAATAGGGATTATTCATAAAAATATGAATATTCAATGTCAATCAGAAGAAGTTTATAAAGTAAAAAGAAGTGAAAGTGGAATGATAGATGATCCAATTACACTTTCAAAAACATCTACACTTAGAAAAGCACAATATTTAATGAATTATTATCATATTTCTGGACTTCCAGTGATAGAAAAAGATCATACATTAATTGGAATCATTACTAATAGAGATATTAAATATCGTCTAGATTTAGATACTTTAGTAGAAGATGTAATGACGAAAGAAAAATTAATTACTTCTAAAAAAAATATTTCTTTAGAAGAAGCTAAAAATATTCTTTTAAGAGAAAGAATAGAAAAATTACCGATTGTTGATAATTTTAAAAAATTAGTAGGATTAATTACAATTAGAGATATTGATAATATAATAGAATATCCTAATGCTTGTAAAGATTATAAAGGACGTTTACGTGTAGGTGCTGCTGTAGGAATAGATAAAAATACTTTATCTAGAGTAGATTCTTTAGTAAAAGTTGGTGTAGATTTAATAACTATTGACTCTGCTCATGGTCATTCTTTAATGGTATTAGAAATGATAAAATCTATTAAAAATAATTTTCCTAAATTAACTTTGATAGCTGGGAATATAGTAACAATGAAAGCGGCAAAAGATTTAATAGATGCTGGATCTACTATTTTAAAAGTAGGAATAGGATCGGGATCTATTTGTACTACTAGAGTAATAGCTGGAGTAGGAATGCCTCAAATTACTGCTATTAATAATGTTTATGAGTATGCTAAAACAAAAAATGTAAATGTAATATCTGATGGGGGAATAAGATATTCCGGAGATGTAGTAAAAGCTATTGCTGCTGGAGCTAGTTCAGTTATGATTGGTAGTTTATTTGCAGGTACAGATGAAGCTCCAGGAGAGGAGATTATTTTTCAAGGAAGAAAATTTAAAACATATGTAGGAATGGGATCTTTAGATGCTATGAAAAGAGGAAGTAAAGATCGTTATTTTCAATTGAAAGAAAAAAATGTTGTTCCAGAAGGAATAGAAGCTAAAGTTCCTTATAAAGGAAAAATGAAAGATGTTATTTATCAAATTTGTGGAGGATTACGTTCTGGGATGGGATATTGTGGAGTTTCTACAATTAAAGAATTAATAAAAATGGGAAAATTTGTTAAAATTACTAATTCTGGATTAAAAGAAAATCATCCACATAGTGTGAGTATTACTAAAGAATCTCCTAATTATTATAGAAAATAAATTTGATAATACCCGGGACGGGATTTGAACCCGTACGATCGTATAATGATCACAGGATTTTAAGTCCTGTGTGTCTACCAATTCCACCACCCAGGTAAAAGCGAGAAACGGGATTTGAACCCGCGACCCCAACCTTGGCAAGGTTGTACTCTACCTACTGAGCTATTCTCGCATTAATTATTTAATAATTCTTTTATTTTATTAATTTTTATATATGCATCCATAAAAGATAAATAATTTTTATCTTTTATATAAAATTTTATTTTTTTTAATAAAAAAAAAATCTTTTTTTTAGATAAAGGTATTTTGTTTTCATTTTTCTTATTTAAGATTTTTAATATTTCTTTACTTCTACAAATTATTTTTAAAGGAATTCCAGCAATTTTAGCTACGTGAAAACCAAAACTTTGTTCACTGGAACCAATAACAAGATTTCTCATAAAAATAATATTTTCATTAATTTTTTTTATAGAAATATGATAATTATGAATTCTTTTTAAAAAAGAATTTATTTTAGTTAATTCATGATAATGAGTAGAAACTAAAGTAAGAGGTTTAAAATGATGATTATGTAAAAATTCAAGAATAGACCAAGAAATTGAAATTCCATCATAAGTGCTTGTTCCTCTACCTATTTCATCTAAAATAATTAAACTTTTTTTAGAAAGATTATTTAATATACTTGCTGTTTCATTCATTTCTACCATAAAAGTAGATTCACCTAAAGAAATATTATCAGAAGCTCCAACTCTACTAAATATTTTATCTATAATTCCTAATTTAGCATATTTCGCTGGAATAAAACTTCCAATTTGAGCCATTAATATAATAATTGCAGTTTGACGTAAAATAGAAGATTTTCCAGACATATTTGGACCAGTTATTATTATAATTTGTTGATTTTTTTTATTTAAAAAAATATCATTAGGAATATAAGATATTTTAGAAATAAATTGTTTTTCAATTACAGGATGCCTTCCTTGTTTAATAATTAAATCAAAAGAATTATTCATCTTTGGTTTAATATAATTATTTTCTAATGCAGAAGTAGAAAATGAACATAGTACGTCTAATTTTGCAATAATTTTTGCATTTTTTTGTAAAGGAGAAATATAATTTAATAAATCATCTATTAAATTATAATATATTTTTTTTTCTAAAGATATTCTTTCTTGTTCAGCATTAAATATTTGTAATTCATAATTTTTTAATTCTTCATTTGTATATCTTTTAGAATTAGTTAATGTTTGTTTAATAATCCAATTGGAAGGTATTTTAAATACTTTTTTTGTTTTAATTTCAAAAAAATATCCAAAAATATTATTATAACTAATTTTTAAATTATGAATACCTGTTTTAATTTTTTCATTATAACATAATTTTTCTAAAAATTTTTTTTTAGAAAAAAATATAAAACGAATTTTGTCCAATTTTTTAGAAAACCCTTTAATAATAATATTCCCTTTTTCAATATTATGAGGAGGATCTTCATGTATAGTTTTAATAATTTTTTGAGATATAATATCACAATCCATCAAATAATTAACTATGTGTAATAAATTTTTTTTTTTTGTAGAAAAAATTTTTTCTTTTATTTTTACAATAGATTTTAAAGATTGATATAATGTAATTAATTCTTTTGGAGAAATTTTTTTAATAACCATTTTAGATATTAATCGTTCTATATCCGAAATTTTTTTTAATTTTTTTTGTATATATTGAAGAATATGAATATTTGATAAAAGTTCTTCTACTATTTTATGACGTTTTTGTATAGCATAAATATTTTTTAATGGAAAATGAATCCATTGTTTCAATAATCTACCACCCATAGAAGTGATGGTTTTATCTAAAATATTAATTAGAGTTAGACCTTTGGAATTAAAACAATTAAATATTTCTAAATTACGAAAAGTAAAATCATCAATCCACATATGTTTTTTGTGATTAACTTGTTTAATGTTAGTAATATGTTTTAATTGAAAATGTTGAGTTTCATCTAAATAATTTAATATAACACCAGATGCTATAATTCCTAATTTTAAATGATTTATACCAAACCCTTTTAAAGAATGAGTTTTAAAATGAGATATTAATTTTTCATATGCAAATGAATAATTAAACATCCAATCATCCATAAGAAAAGTATAATATTTTTTTTGTAAAAATTTATCAAAAAATTTTTTTTCTTTTCTTTGAAAAATAATTTCACTAGGATTAAAATGTTTTAAATATTGTAAAATATTTGTTTTATTATCTTCTGCTATAAAAAATTCTCCTGTAGAAATATCTAAAAAACTTAAACCCATTTTTTCTTTATCTAAATGAATAGATGCTAAAAAATTATTTGATTTAAAATCTAATATATTTTCAGTAATAGTTACTCCAGGTGTAACTAATTCTATAACACCTCTTTTTACTATATTTTTTCCTTTTTGAGGTTTTTCTAATTGATTGCAAATAGCTACACGTTGTCCTGATTGTATCAATTTTGGTAAATAATTATTTAAAGAATGATAAGGAAATCCTGCTAAAGGAATAGATTTATTATTATTATTTCTTTTAGTTAAAACAATATTTAATATTTTAGAAGATTTTATTGCATCTTCTCCGAAAGTTTCATAAAAATCTCCAACTTGAAATAATAAAATAGTATTTGGATATTTATATTTAATCTTATTATATTGTTTTACTAATGGAGTATCTTCTGTTTTTTTTTTCAAATTTTTATTTGAATTTTTATGCATCCTTAAAAATAAAATAAAATATTTTTTATATGTTGAATAACAAATCTTTTTTTAAATTAGGATTTATTTATTATGTCAAAAATATTTAAAGAATATAAAAAATTAGACTTAAATAAAATTACTAAAGAAATTTTTCAATATTGGAAAAAAATAAAACTTTTTAAAAAAAGTTATAACGATCAAATTTTTTTAAAAAGAAAAAATAATTATATTTTATATGAAGGTCCTCCATCATTAAATGGTAAACCAGGAATTCATCATTTAATATCTAGAACTATAAAAGATATTTTTTGTAGATATCAAACAATGAAAGGAAAAACCGTTTTTAAAAAAGGGGGATGGGATACTCATGGATTACCAGTAGAATTAAATGTAGAAAAAAAAATAGGAATTGTTAAAAATGATATAGGAAAAAATATTAGTATAAAAAAATATAATATTTTTTGTAAAGATTTTGTTAATAAATCTATGAATGAATGGATAAAATTTACTCATGAAATAGGATATTGGTTAGATATAAAAAATTCATATATTACATATCATACAAAATATATAGAAAGTATTTGGTGGTTAATTAAACAACTTTATAAAAAAAAAATTATATATAAAGGATTAACTATTCAACCTTATTCTCCTGCAGCAGGTACTGGATTAAGTTATCAAGAATTAAATATGCCAGGTACTTATAAAAAAATAAAACAAATAGCTCCTATTTTAAAATTTAAAGCAGAAAAAAAAACTTTACCAGAAAAATTTCAAATTGTATCAGAAGATATATTTTTTATTTCTTGGACAACTACTCCTTGGACATTACCATCTAATACTGCATTAGCTATAGGATCTTATATAAATTATATTTTAGTAAAAACTTATAATTCTTTTACTTTATTAAAAGAAAATATTATTTTTGCTGAAAATTTAATTCATAAAATTTTATTATCTAATCAATATTATTTAATTTCTAATATTAAAGATTTTGATAAATTAAAAGTAGAAAAAAATAAAATTCCTTATTTTATAATTTTTAAATTTAAAGGGAAAGAATTAATTAAAAGTAGATATGAACAATTATTACCTTGGTTTAAACCTTATAAAAAACAAGAAAAAGCTTTTTATATTATAAAAGGAGATGATTTTATTAATCTTAAAGAAGGAACTGGGATTGTTCATATAGCACCTACATTTGGAATAGATGATTTAAATATTTCTATAAAATATAATATTCCAGCAATGTTAATTTTAAATGATAAAAATATTCCTATTCCTTTAGTAGATTTACAAGGTAAATTTTTAGATAATTTTCCTTATAATTTTAATGGAAAATATATAAAAAAAGATTTTTTACCTCAAGAAATAGAGAAAAAAAATTATTTTTCAGTAGATAATGAAATAATTTCTTTTCTTATGAAAGAAAAGAAATTATTTAAAATAGAAAAAATAATACATTCTTACCCACATTGTTGGAGAACAGAGAAACCTATTATTTATTATCCTTTAAATTCTTGGTTTATTAAAACAACTAAAATAAAAGATAAATTAATTACTTTAAATAAAAAAATTAATTGGTATCCTAAATTTATAGGAAAAAAACGTTTTGAATCTTGGTTAAAAAATATAAAAGATTGGAATTTATCTAGATCGAGATATTGGGGGACACCTTTACCTATTTGGAGAACAAAAGATAATACAGAAGAAATAGTTATAGGATCTTTAAAAGAATTATTTATGGAGATTAAAAAATCTATTAAATATGGATTTATGTCTGATAATGATAATTTATTACATAATTTTATTCCAGAAGATATGAGAGATGAAAATTATGAACAAATTGATTTACATAAACCTTTTTTAGATAAAATTATATTAGTTTCTTCTAAAGGAAAACCAATGAAAAGAGAATCTGATTTAATAGATGTATGGTTTGATTCTGGAGCTATGCCTTATGCTCAATTTCATTATCCATTTGAAAATAAAAAATTTATTGAAAAAAGAAAATTTTTTCCTGCAGATTTTATTGCAGAAGGAGTAGATCAAACTAGAGGATGGTTTTTTACTTTACATACTATTAGTTCTATATTATTTAACTCTATAGCATATAAAAATGTAATATCTACTGGTTTAATTTTAGATAAAAAAGGACAAAAAATGTCTAAAAGTAAAGGAAATACAATTAATCCTTTTGATTTAATAAAAAATTATGGGCCGGATGCTATTCGTTGGTATAGTATATATAATTCTGAACCTTGGGATAATTTAAAATTTAATATAAAAGATATTCATATAGGAATTAATAAATTTTTTGGAACACTTTATAATATTTATTCTTTTTTTGTTTTATATGCTAATATTGATGGATTTTTATATAAAGAAAAAGATTTTACTAAAAAATATTATACACAATTAGATTTTTGGATAATTTCTGAATTAAATTCAACAATTAAATTAGTTGATAAGTATTATTCAGAATATAATCCTACAAAAGCTGCTCGTTTAATTTCAATTTTTGTATTAGATAAATTAAGTAATTGGTATATTAGACTATGTAGAAAAAGATTTTGGAAAGAAAAATATACAAAAAATAAAATATTAGCTTATCAAATACTTTATCAATGTTTAATTACTATATCTAAATTAATCTCTCCTATTGTTCCTTTTTTTTCTGAAAAATTATATTTTGATTTAAATTCTATTACAAAAAAAGAAACTTTTAAAAGTATTCATTTTACTAATTTTCCAGTTTATAATTCTGATTTAATTAATAAAGAATTAGAAAATAAAATGATTGTAATTCAAAAAATTACATCTCTAATTTTTTCTATTAGAAAAAAATATGGAATAAAAATACGTCAACCTTTACAAAGTGTATTAATTTTTATTAAAAATAAAAAAAAACGTTTAGGTTTAAAAAAAATATCTTCAATTCTTAAAAAAGAAATTAATGTTAAAAATATTGAATTTACTCAAAATTTAAAATATTTAGAATTAATAAAATATATTAAACCTAATTATAAATCTATAGGTCCTAGATTTGGAAATAAAACTAAAGAAATTGTTACAATTATTAAAGAATTTAATCAAGAAGTAATTAAAGAATTTGAAAAAAAAAAAAAATATATTTTTTATATTAAAGGTATTAAATATATTCTTTTTTTACAAGATGTTCAAATTATAACTGAATTTATAAAAAATTGGACTGTTTTATATTATCATGATTTTACTATAGCTATAGATTTAAATTTAACAAATTCTCTTTTAGAAGAAGGTTTTATTAGAGATTTTGTTAGAAATATACAAAAATTAAGAAAAAAATATAATTATGAAGTAATTGATAAAATTTATATATATATAAAGACAAATAGTAAAAAAATATATTCTATTCTTAGTAAGAATAAAAATTTTATTTGTAAAGAAACTTTATCAAAAAATATAAAGGAAAAAAATGATATAGAAAAAAAAGGAATAATAATTTTTTTTAAAAAAGAAATAGTGTATGTTTTTATTAGAAAAATAATTAATTATAAATAATTTTTTTTAAAAAAGAAATAGTGTTTATTTTTATCAATAAAATAAAAATAATTTTTTTTGAAAAAAATTTTCTTCCTTATTTTTTCTCTTTTAATAATAGATCAATTTTTAAAAATTTATGTAAAAACTCATTTTGAATTAGGGAGTAGTTTTTATATTTTTCCTTTTTTTTGGATTTTTTTTATAGAAAATCCTGGAATGGCTTATGGGTTTTATATAGCTCCTGGATATTTTGGAAAAATTTTATTAAGTATTTTTCGTTTAATTTTAGTATTATATATATGTCTATTTTTTTATATAAACATATCAAAAAAAAAACTTCTAATTATTTTATAATTCCTATTAGTTTTATTTTTTCAGGTTCTTTAGGAAATTTAATAGATAGTATTTTATATGGTTTATTATTTGATATAGGAACTATTTATAATAAAAATACTCATAAATGGATTTCTTATACAGGGATTTCTAAAATTAATTTTTTTTTAAAAGGATATGCTTCATTTATGGAGGGATGTGTTGTCGATATGTTTTATTTTCCTATTATAGATACTTATGTCCCTCATTATATTCCTTTTTTTGGAGGATATCATTTTAAATTTTTTAAACCAATTTTTAATTTTTCTGATTTTATAATATTTATTGGTTTAATTTTTTTATTTTTTTTTAAAAAAAAAATTAAATTTTTAAAAATTTTTTGATTTTTATTATTTTTTTGAGATTTATAAAAATCTCTATAGATTTGTATTAACCTTAATTTCGTAAATTAGCCGGTGTAGCTCAGATGGTAAGAGCACGTGATTTGTAATCTCGGGGTCGTGGGTTCGAATCCCTCTACCGGCTTTTTTAAAAAAAATATCTTTATTAAATTTTTTAAGGGGGGGATACTCAAGTTTGGTTAACGAGGACAGACTGTAAATCTGTTGGCAATGCCTTCGCAGGTTCAAATCCTGCTCTCCCCATTTATTTTTTTAAGCGGAAGTAGCTCAGTTGGTAGAGCATCAGCCTTCCAAGTTGAAAGTCGCGGGTTCGAATCCCGTCTTCCGCTCTTTTATAAAAATATTAATGGCCAATGTAGCTCAGTGGAAGAGCACTTTCTTGGTAAGGAAGAGGACACGGGTTCAAATCCCGCCGTTGGCTTTTTTTTGATTAAAATTTTATAAATTATTATTTATCATGGCAAAAAAAAAATTTAAAAGAGATAAACCGCATTTAAATATAGGAACTACTGGACACGTAGATCATGGTAAAACGACATTAACAGCTGCTATTACAAAAGTTTTATCTCAAAAAGGTTTAGCAGAGGAAAAAACATTTGATGCAATAGATAATGCACCAGAAGAAAAAGAAAGAGGGATTACAATTAATACTTCACATGTAGAATACGAAACTGTTAAACGACATTATGCACATGTAGATTGTCCTGGACATGCTGATTATGTAAAAAATATGATTACTGGAGCCGCACAGATGGATGGATCAATTTTAGTAGTAGCAGCTACAGATGGACCAATGCCTCAAACTAGAGAACATATTTTATTATCTCGTCAAGTAGGTGTTCCTAAAATTGTTGTTTTTATGAATAAAGTAGATCAAGTAGATGATCCAGAATTATTAGAACTTGTAGAAATGGAAATTAGAGAGTTATTGTCTAAATATGAATATGATGGAGAAAATATTCCAATTATACATGGATCTGCATTAGGAGCTTTAAATGGGGAAAAAAAATGGATAGATCAAATACAAAAACTTATCAATACTTTAGATGAATACATTCCAGAACCAATTCGGGATATGGAAAAAGCATTTTTAATGCCAATAGAAGATGTTTTTACTATTACAGGTCGGGGGACAGTAGCAACTGGACGGATTGAAAGCGGGATGATACATACAGGAGATATAGTAGATATTATAGGAATGATAGATAATAAATTAACTTCTACAGTTACAGGCGTGGAAATGTTTCGTAAAATTTTGGATAAAGGACAAGCAGGTGATAATGTTGGATTATTATTAAGGGGGATAGAAAAAAAAGATATTAGAAGAGGAATGGTTATAGGTAAACCAGGATCTATAAAACCACATAAAAAATTTAAAGCTAAAGTATATATTTTAACAAAAGAAGAGGGTGGTAGACATACTCCATTTCATAATAAATATAGACCACAATTTTATTTAAGAACAACAGATGTTACTGGAGAAATTACTTTATCTAAAGGGATAGAAATGGTTATGCCAGGAGATAATATTACTATGGAAGTAAATTTACATCAACCAGTTTCTTTAAATGAAAATTTACGTTTTGCTATTAGAGAAGGAGGAAAAACAGTTGGAGCGGGACAAGTTATTCAGATTATGGATTAAAAAAATTAATGAACGGATGTAGCTCAATAGGTAGAGTATCGGTCTCCAAAACCGAGGGTCGTAAGTTCGAATCTTACCATCCGTGCAAAAAAAAAATTGTAAATTATATTATGAAAAAAAAAATTATTTTTTGGAAATTTATAATGAATTTTTTTATAGTATAACATGGCCAAAATGGGAAACTTTACAAGTTTCTACATTAATAGTATCGTTTTTTTCTATATTTTTATCTATATTTTTATATATAATAGATGGATTTTTTATTTTTTTTATTAAAAAATTATTTTCCTTTTAAATAAAATTTAAAGATTAATGAGCGATTTAGAATTAGAAAGAAAATGGTATGTTTTAAAAACTGTTAGTGGGAAAGAAAATAAAGTAAAATTATATATTGAAAATGAAGTTAGAGATAATGGATTTCAAGAATATATAGGAAAAGTTTTAGTACCTATAGAAAAAGTAATACAAATGAGAAAAGGAAAAAAAATTCATAGAGAAAAAGTTTATTATCCAGGATATGTTATGGTAGAAGCTAATTTAATAGGTGAAGCTGTTCATGCTATTAAAAATGTTCCAGGTGTTATTACTTTTTTAAGTGAAAAAAAAGGTGGATCAGCATTACCTATGAGAAAAGAAGAAGTAAATAAAATGTTAGGGAACATAGATCAATTATCAGATTATTATAAAAATGTTAATATTCCTTATGTAGTAGGTGAAACTATAAAAGTTATAGACGGTCCTTTTAGTGGATTTAATGGGACTATTGAAAAAATAAATGAAGAAAAAAGAAAATTAGAATTAGCTGTTTTAATTTTTGGAAGAAAAACTCCTTTAGAATTAAATTTTACGCAAATAGAAAAAATTTGAATAAAAAAAAAATAATAAAAAAAATTAAAATACAAAAAATAAATGGAGGCAATGCTAATCCATCACCTCCTATTGGTCCTATTTTAGGAAGTTCAGGAGTCAATATTATGGAGTTTTGTAAACAATATAATATGAAAACTAAAAAATATAAAGGAGAAATTTGTCCAGTAATTATTACTTTGTATGAGGATAAATCATTTTCTTTTTTAGTTAAAAAGCCTCCAGTGTCTATTCAATTATTAAAAATGATAAATGTAAAAAAAGGATCTAAAAATACTAATCAATTAAAAATAGGAAAAATTAGTTTAGATAAAATAAAAATTATTGCAAAAAATAAAATGGAAGATTTAAATTGTTATTCTATACAATCAGCAATGTCAATGATAATTGGAACAGCACGATCTATGGGAATAGATATTATTGATTAATAATCCAATATTGTTTTATTTTTTTTATATGTCAAAAAAATTAACTAATAATAGAAAAAAAATTGTAAAAAAAATTAATAAAAAAAAATATTCTTTAAAAGAAGCTTTTTTATTAATAAAAGAAATTCAATTTGTTAAATTTGATGCATCTGTAGATATTGCAATTAATTTAGGAATAAATACACGTATTATTAATCAAATTATTCAAGGAACAGTTCAATTACCACATAGTCTAGGAAAAAATATTTCTATTTTAGCTTTAGTCAATAAAAATCAAGAATTAGAAGCTAAAAAAGCTGGAGCAGATTATGTCGGTTTAGATTATATAGAAAAAATTAAATCTGGATGGAAAAAGAAAATTGATATAATTATTGCTATTCCTTCAGTAATGAATAAATTAGGAACTATAGGAAAAATATTAGGCCCTAAAGGATTAATGCCTAATCCTAAATTAGATACAGTTTCTATTAATCCAATAAAATCGATTAAAGAAATTAAAAATGGTAAAATATTTTTTAAAACAGATCGTTATGGAATTATTCATTCATCTATTGGAAAAGTTTCTTTTTCTGATCAAAAATTAATAGAAAATACTAAATTATTTTTAAAAAAAGTAATTGATAATAAACCATCTTCTTTTAAAGGAAATTATATAAAAAGTATTTATTTATCTTCTACTATGAATTATAGTTTTTGTATAGATTTAAAAATTTTTATGAAAAAATGACGAAAGAAAAAAAAAAAAAAGAAGTATTAAATATAATATCTATATTATCAAATAATAAAATAATATATTTAATTGATATTTTACATTTAAATTCTAATCAAATTTTTAATATTAGAAAAAAATTTTATGAATATCATATTCAAATGAAAGTAGTAAAAAATACTTTATTAAAAAAAGCATTAAAAAGTTTAAAAAATAAAAAATTGGATTCTTTTTTTTCTATTTTAAAAGGAAACACTTCTATTATAACTTCTAATCATTCAGGAAATGTTCCATCTAAAATTATAAAAAATTTTCATATAAAAGAACAAATGGAAAAGCCTTTTTTAAAAGGAGCTTATGTTGAAGAATCTTTTTATTTTGGAAATAAAGATTTAGATATTTTAATGAAAATTAAATCTAAAAAAGATTTAATTATTGATGTTTTAAATATGCTTCAATATCCAATAAAACAAATAGTTTTATCTTTAAAATTATCAGAATATAAAATATATAGTATTTTAAAAACATTATAATTTTTTTTTTTACTTACTTATAAAAAATAAACAACAAAATGATAGAAAAATTAGCTGAACAATTAGTTAATTTAACTGTAAAACAGGTGAATGAATTAACTGTTTTTTTAAAAAATAAATATGGAATTGAACCATCTAATTCTTTTTTAGAAGGTAAACCTGTAGATTCTTTAGAAGAAAAAAAAATATCTGAAAAAGAAGAAAAAAATATTTTCAATATAGTTTTAAAATCATCAGGTAATTCTAAATTATCTGTAGTAAAACTAGTTAAAGAAATTACTGGTAAAGGATTAAAAGAATCAAAAGACTTAGTAGATACTATTCCAGTAATTATTAAAAAATCTGTAGAAAAAAAAGAAGCAGAAAATTTAAAAAATCAATTTGAAAATATAGGTGCTGAAATTGAATTAAAATAATATGTTATTTTTTATTTAAAATTATTTTTAAATTTTGATGAATATACAATCAGAAAGATTTACTTTTGCTACTGTAGCAAAACAAGAGGAATATCCTGATTTTTTGGATATTCAGATAAAGTCATTTAAAGAATTTTTTCAAATAGATACTAAACCAGAAAATAGGAAAAAAGAAATATTATTTAAAGTATTTATGGAAAATTTTCCAATTTCTGATGCTAGAAATTCTTTTGTTCTAGAATTTAAAGGGTATACTTTAGATACTCCTAGATATTCTATAAAAGAATGTATTGAAAGAGGTTTAACTTATAGTGTTCCCTTAAAAGCAAAATTAAAATTATATTGTACAGACCCTGAACATGAAGATTTTGAAACTGTTTATCAAGATGTCTATCTAGGAAATTATCCATATATGACTCCTTCTGGTTCTTTTATTTTTAATGGATCAGAAAGAGTAATTGTTTCGCAATTACATCGTTCTCCAGGTGTTTTTTTTGGACAATCTAATCATGCTAATGGAACTAAATTATATTCTGCAAGAATTATTCCTTTTAAAGGATCTTGGATTGAATTTGCTACAGATATCAATAATGTTATGTACGCTTACATTGATAGGAAAAAAAAATTACCTATGACTACTTTATTACGTGCGATTGGATATGAACGTGATAAAGATATATTAAAAATTTTTAATTTAGCAGAAGAAATAAATATTATAGATCATCAATATGATTCTATTCTATATAGAACTTTAGCAGCTAGAGTTTTAAATACTTGGAATGAAGATTTTGTAGATGAAGATACAGGAGAAGTAATTTCTATAGAAAGAAATGATTTATTAATAGATAGAGATGTTGTCATTCAAAAAGAACATATTGATTTAATGATTAAATATAAAATAAAAAAAATTTTATTACATAAAGAAGAAGGGAAAAAAAAAGATTATTCTATAATTTATAATACTTTACAAAAAGATCCTACTAATTCTGAAAAAGAAGCTGTAGAATATATATATAAACAACTTAGAAATACAGATCCTCCAGATGAAGAAACAGCTAGAGGAGTTATAGATAAACTATTTTTTTCTGATACTAGATATAGTTTAGGGCCTGTAGGTAGATATCGTTTAAATAAACGTTTAGGGTTAAATATTGATCCTAATTATTTAATTCTTACGAAAAAAGATATTATTGCTATAGTAGAACATTTAAATGCTTTATTTAATTCTAAAAAAGAAGTAGATGATATTGATCATTTATCTAATAGACGAGTAAGAACTGTTGGAGAACAACTTTATACTCAATTTAGTATTGGTTTATCTAGAATGGCTAGAACTATTAGAGAACGTATGAATGTGAGAGATAACGAAGTTTTTATGCCAGTAGATTTAATTAATGCAAAAACATTATCTTCAGTAATTAATACTTTTTTTGGAACTAATCAATTATCTCAATTTATGGATCAAACAAATCCATTATCTGAAATAACTCATAAAAGAAGATTATCTGCTTTGGGTCCTGGAGGATTATCTAGAGAAAGAGCAGGTTTTGAAGTAAGAGATGTGAATTATTCTCATTATGGGAGATTGTGTCCTATTGAAACTCCAGAAGGACCTAATATTGGTTTAATTTCTTCTTTATCTGTTTTTGCAAAGATTAATAATATGGGTTTCGTAGAAACTCCTTATAGACGTATTTTTAATAAAAGAGTAGATTTTAAATCTGATGTTAAATATTTAAGCGCAGAAGAAGAAGAAGGAAAAATTATAGCACAAGCTAATGCTGTTAATAAATTTGGAGAATTTATTGTTGATAGAATTATTGCACGTGAAGATGGTGATTTTCCAATTGTAGATTCTACAAATGTAGATTATATAGATGTAGCACCTAATCAAATAGCTTCAATTTCTGCTTCTTTAATACCTTTTTTGGAACATGATGATGCAAATAGAGCTCTTATGGGATCAAATATGATGCGTCAAGCTGTTCCATTATTAAATCCTCAAGCACCTATAGTAGGAACAGGATTAGAAAAACAAGTGGCTAAAGATTCTCGTATTTTAATTAATGCAGAACATAATGGAATCATTGAATATATTGATGCTAATAAAATAATTATTCGTTATGATAAAAATGAAAAAGAATCTTTAGTTAGTTTTGACCATAAAGTAAAGATTTATAATCTGATTAAATTTAGAAAAACTAATCAAAATACATGTATTACTTTAAAACCTATTGTTAAAAAAGGAATGAAAGTAATTAAAGGACAAATTCTTTGTGAAGGATATGCTACTGAAAATGGAGAATTAGCTTTAGGAAGAAATTTAAGAGCAGCTTTTATTCCTTGTAAAGGATATAATTTTGAAGATGCTGTTTTAATTTCTGAAAAAGTAGTTAGTGAAGATTGGTTTACATCTATTCATATAGATGAATATTCTTTAGAAGTACGTGATACAAAATTAGGAATGGAAGAATTAACAAATGATATTCCTAATGTTAGTGAAGAAGCAATTAAAGATTTAGATGATAACGGAATTATACGTGTAGGAGCTGAAGTAAAACCTGGAGATATATTAATTGGAAAAATTACACCAAAAGGTGAAACGGATCCTACTCCAGAAGAAAAATTATTAAGAGCTATTTTTGGAGATAAAGCAGGAAATGTTAAAGACGCATCTTTAAGAGCAGAACCTTCTTTATTTGGAATCGTAATTGATACTAAATTATTTACTCGTAGTATTAAAAATAAAAAATCTAGGTTACAGGATAAAATAAAAATAGAAAAATTAGAAAAAGAATATGATAAAAAATATTTAGATTTAAAATCTAAATTATTAAATAAATTATATATTATTTTATATGGAAAAAAATCTAAAATAACAATTTTAAATGAAAAAAATAAAAAAGTTATAATAGAAAAAGGAACAAAATTTACTCTAAAACTATTAAATAATATTATTAAAAATTATAATCATATTAATTCATATGATTTTTCTGATGAAAATACGAATAATTTATTATCTGAGATTTTACATAATTATGAAATTGTATTAAACAATTTAAATAATATTTTAAAACATAAAAAAATTTCTATTACAGTAGGTGATGAATTACCTTCTGGGATCATTAAAATGGCTAAAGTATATATTGCAAAAAAAAGAAAGTTGAAAGTAGGTGATAAAATGGCTGGACGTCATGGTAATAAAGGGGTAGTAGCACGTATTCTTAGAGAAGAAGATATGCCCTTTTTAAATGATGGAACTCCTGTAGATATTGTTTTAAATCCATTAGGAGTTCCATCTAGAATGAATATTGGACAAATATATGAAACTGTATTGGGTTGGGCTGGATACAAATTAAATATGAAATTTTCTACACCTATATTTGATGGTGCAACTATAGAAAAAATATCTGAATATACAGATAAAGCGAATATTCCTCGTTTTGGAACAACTTATTTATTTGATGGAGGAACAGGAGAAAAATTCGATCAACCAGCGACAGTAGGTGTAATATATATGTTAAAATTAGGTCATATGGTAGATGATAAAATGCATGCTCGTTCTATAGGACCATACTCGCTAATTACTCAACAACCTTTAGGAGGAAAATCTCAATTTGGAGGACAAAGATTTGGGGAAATGGAAGTATGGGCATTAGAAGCTTTTGGATCTTCTAATATTTTACGTGAAATATTAACTGTTAAATCAGATGATGTAGTAGGAAGAGCAAAAACTTATGAGGCTATAGTAAAAGGAGACCCAATGCCTGAGCCTAATAATCCAGAATCTTTTAATGTATTATGTTATGAATTAAAAGGTTTAGGTTTAGATATTAATTTAGAAGAATAAAAAAAATATTATGTTTTGTTGTGTCTATGTATATGATCATAAAAAATGAATAAAAAAGGAAATTTTAATAAAATTACTATTCGATTAGCATCACCTGAGAAAATATTAAAAGAATCTCATGGTGAAGTGTTAAAACCTGAAACCATTAATTATAGAACACATAAACCAGAAAGAGATGGTTTATTCTGTGAAAGAATTTTTGGTCCAGTAAAAGATTATGAATGTGCTTGTGGAAAATATAAAAGAATTCGTTATAAAGGAATTATTTGTGATAGATGTGGTGTTGAAGTTACTGAAAAAAAAGTTAGAAGGGAACGTATGGGGCATATTAGCTTAGTTGTTCCAGTAGTTCATATTTGGTGTTTTCGTACTTCTCCTAATAAAATAGGTTATTTATTAGGATTACCATCTAAAAAGCTTGAAATGATTATTTATTATGAAAGATATGTAGTTATTCAAAATGGAATAGCATCTCGTTCAGATGGATCTTCTTTTAATAAAGGCGATTTTTTAACAGAAGAGGAATATTTATCTATTTTAAATAGTATCCCAAAAGAAAATCAATCTTTAGAAGATATTGATCCTAATAAGTTTATTGCTAAAATGGGAGCTGAATGTATAGAAGAATTATTAAATAGGATAGATTTAGATAATTTGTCTTATGAATTAAGAAATAAAGCTAATAATGAAACTTCTAAACAAAGACGTATTGAGGCTTTAAAAAGATTACAAGTTGTTGAATCTTTTAAAGAAGGAAAAAAAAATGGAGGAAATATATCTTGGATGGTCGTTCATATTTTATCAGTAATTCCTCCTGAGTTACGTCCATTAGTTCCTTTAGATGGGGGACGTTATGCAGCTTCTGATATGACTGATTTATATCGTCGTGTATTGATAAGAAATAATCGTTTAAAACGTTTAATAGAAATTAAAGCACCTGAAGTAATTTTAAGAAATGAGAAAAGAATGCTTCAAGAAGCTGTAGATTCACTTTTTGATAATTCAAGAAAAGTATCTGCAGTAAAAACAGAAGCAAATCGTCCTTTAAAATCTTTATCAGATGCTTTAAAAGGAAAACAAGGTCGTTTTAGACAAAATTTATTAGGAAAAAGAGTAGATTATTCTGCAAGATCCGTTATTGTAGTTGGACCACATTTAAAATTACATGAATGTGGTCTTCCTAAAGAAATGGCTGCAGAATTATATAAACCTTTTATTATAAGAAAATTAATTGAAAGAGGAATAGTAAAAACTGTAAAATCATCTAAAAAAATTATTGATAAAAGAGATCCTGTTATATGGGATATTTTAGAAAATGTATTAAAAGGTCATCCAGTATTATTAAATAGAGCTCCAACTTTGCATAGATTAGGTATCCAGGCTTTTCAACCTCAATTAATAGAAGGAAAAGCTATTCAATTACACCCTTTAGTTTGTGCTGCTTTTAATGCGGATTTTGATGGAGATCAAATGGCTGTCCACTTACCTTTATCTTCTGGAGCAATTTTAGAAGCACAACTTCTTATGTTATCTTCTCAAAATATTTTAAATCCAGCTAATGGATCTCCAATAACGGTTCCATCTCAAGATATGGTTTTAGGATTATATTATATGACAAAATCTTTAAAATCTTATTCAAATATTAAAATTAAAGGTGAAGGTTTTATTTTTTCTTCTAATGAAGAAGTAGAAATTGCTTATAATCAAAAAATAGTAGAATTACATGCTTTAATTAAAGTAAAAGTATTAATTCGAGTAAAAGATGATTTAATTAATCAATTAATAGAAACTACTGTAGGGAGAGTTTTGTTTAATCAAGTAGTTCCAAAAAAAGTAGGATATATTAATGAATCTTTAACAAAAAAAACATTAAGAGAGATTATTGGAAAAATTTTATATTTAACAGATGTTCCTACTACAGCAAAATTTTTAGATGATATTAAAGAATTAGGATTTTATAATGCATTTCAAGGAGGACTTTCTTTTGGATTAGGCGATATTATTATTCCTCATGATAAAGAAAATATGGTAAACAATGCTATTCAACAAGTAGATAATGTTAAAATAAATTATAACATGGGGTTAATTACTAATAATGAACGTTATAATCAAGTTATTGATATATGGACTAATACTAATTCTATGTTAACAGAAAAAGTAATGAAATATATGCGTGAAGATAAACATGGTTTTAATCCTGTTTATATGATGTTAGATTCTGGTGCTAGAGGATCTAAGGAACAAATACGTCAACTTTCTGGTATGAGAGGATTAATGGCAAAACCTCAAAAAACAGGGTCTACTGGTGGAGAAATTATTGAAAATCCTATTTTGTCAAATTTTAGAGAAGGGCTATCTATTTTAGAATATTTTATATCTACTCATGGTGCTCGTAAAGGATTAGCAGATACAGCATTAAAAACTGCAGACGCGGGTTATTTAACAAGGAGATTAGTAGATGCGGCACAAGATGTAATTATTAAAGAAGTAGATTGTCAAACTTTACTTGGATTAGAAATATCTGCATTAAAAAAAAATGAAGAAATAGTAGAATCTTTATATAATAGAATTTTAGGACGTATATCTTTAAATGATATTTATTCAAATAATAATAATAAATTAATAGTTTCATCTGGAGAAATGATTGATGAAAAAATATCTTCTTCAATAGAAGAAGATGGAATTCAATTTGTAGTAGTTCGTTCTCCACTTACTTGTGAAGCTAAAATGGGTATTTGTGCAAAATGTTATGGAAGAAATTTATCTACAGGTAAAATAGTTCAAAAAGGAGAAGCAGTAGGTGTAATCGCTGCACAATCTATTGGAGAACCTGGGACACAATTAACTTTACGTACTTTTCATGTAGGAGGAACAGCCGGTAATATTGCAGAATCTTCAAAAATACAAGCTAAATTTGATGGAATTATAGAATTTGAAGATTTAAAATTGGTAAATATAAAAAATAATAATAAAGAAAAAATAGGAATAGTTGTTTCTCGTTCTACGGAAATGAAACTTTTTGATAAAAAAAAATCATCTATTTTAATGATAAACAATATTCCCTATGGGGCAACTTTATATGTAAAAAATGGAGATTTTTTAAAAGAAGGAGATAAAATTTGTAAATGGGATTCATATAATGCAGTAATTATAGCAGAATATTCTGGAATAATCTCTTATCAACATTTAGAACAAGGTGTCACCTTTCAAATTGAAAAAGATGAACAAACCGGATTTCAAGAAAAAGTTATTACAGAAGTCAGAAATAAAAATTTAATTCCTACATTAAAAATTATTGATAATGATGGAAAAGAATTAAAAGTATATAATATCCCAGTAGGGGCTCATTTAATGGTAGAAGATAATGAAAAAATAGAAGTAGGAAAAATTTTAGTTAAAGTTCCAAGAAAAACTTCTAAATCTGGTGATATAACTGGTGGATTACCTCGTTTATCTGAATTATTTGAAGCTAGGAACCCTTCTAATCCAGCTGTAGTATCTGAAATGGATGGAATTGTTAGTCATGGAAAAATAAAAAGAGGGAATAGAGAAATTATTGTAGAATCTAAAACAGGAGAAATTAGAAAATATTTAGTTAAATTATCTAATCAAATTTTAGTTCAAGAGAATGATTATATAAAAGCAGGTATGCCATTATCAGATGGAGCTGTCACCCCTAATGATATTTTAAATATTAAAGGACCTAGAGCTGTTCAAGAATATTTAATTCAAGAAATACAAGATGTTTATCGTTTACAAGGTGTTAAAATTAATGATAAACATTTTGAAGTAATTGTTTTACAAATGATGAGAAAAGTAGAAGTAATAGAAGTGGGTGATACAAAATTTTTAGAAGGACATATTGAATATAAAGATGATTTTATTGAAGAAAATGATAAAATTTTTCAAATGAAAATAGTTATAAATAATGGAAATTCTGAAAATTTTAAATCTGGTGATTTAATTAGTTATAGAGATTTTAGAAATGAAAATGCAATTTTAAAATATAAAAATAAAAAATTAATACAAATTAGGGATTCTATTCCTGCAACAGCTAGACCGATATTACAAGGTATTACTAAAGCAGCATTACAGACTAAATCTTTTATATCCGCAGCTTCTTTTCAAGAAACAACAAAAGTTTTAGGAGAGGCGGCTATTAGTAGTAAAACTGATTATTTATATGGATTAAAGGAAAATGTAATTGTAGGACATAAAATACCAGCAGGTACTGGATTAAAAGAATATGAAAAAAATAAAATAAAAATTTTATAAAATTTATTTTGTTTTTTGAATTTTTTTCCAGGAATCTTTTATAGAAGCTGTTTTATTAAAAATAAGTTCTTTTTTATTATTAATATCGACATAAAAATATCCAATTCTTTGAAATTGAAAATGATCTCCTTCTTTAGCTAAATTTATAGATGGTTCAGCGTATGCAATAATTTTTTTTATTGATTTTGTATTTATATATTTTGTATAATCTTTATGATTTTTAAAATTTTTTAAAAAAATTGAATGATATATATGAATATTTATAGGTATAGAATGTTTTATAGAAACCCAATGTAAAGTACTTTTTATTTTATTATTTTTTTTTCTATTTTTACTTTTAGGATCATATGTACAATGTATTTCTATTATATTTCCATTATTATTTTTAATAATATTATTTGCTTTAATAATATAGGAATTTTTTAGTCTAACTTCATTCCCTATTGAAAGTCTAAAAAAATTTTCTATTTTTTTTTCTAAAAAATCATTTTTTTCAATAAATAAAAATTTAGAAAAAGGAATTTTTCTAAATCCATAATTTTTATTTTCTGGATTATTTTCAGCATTTAACCATTCTATTTTATTAATAGAATAATTATCAATAATTAATTTTATTGGATTGAATACGACCATTTTTCTATAAGAAATTTTATTTAAATGTTTTCTAATATTAAATTCTAAAAAAGATGGATTAATTATATTATTTCTTTTTGAAATTCCTATTTTTTTAATAAAATTTTTTATTGATATAGATGTATATCCTTTACGACGTAATCCTGATATTGTATAAATTCTAGGATCATCCCATGTATCAATGATTTTTTTATTAATTAAATATTGTATTTTTCTTTTACTTGTTATTGTATTATTTAAATTTAATCTAGAAAATTCTATTTGTTTTGGTTTTATTTTATTTTTTTCCCATATTTGATCTATATACCAATTATATAAAGGACGTCTATTTTCAAATTCTAATGAACATAATGAATGAGATATTTGTTCAATATAATCACATTGGCCATGAGTCCAATCATAAGTAGGATAAATACACCATTTATTTTTAGTTCTAGGATGTTTTTTTTTTAAAATTCTATACATTATAGGATCTCTCATATTCATATTAGAAGAATTCATATCAATTTTTGCTCTTAAGACACAAGATTCTTCTTCAAAACATCCATCTTTCATTTTTTCAAATAAATATAAATTTTCTTTAACAGATCTATCTCTATATAAGCTATTTATTCCCATTTCAAATGGTGTTTTTCTTTGAAATTGAATATTTATTTTAGATTGATTATCAACATAAGCTTTATTATTTTTAATAAGTTTTATTGCCCATTCGTAAAGTATTTGAAAATAATCAGAAGCATAACATTCTTTTTCCCATTTAAAACCTAAAAAAATAATATCATTTTTAATAGATTCTATAAATTTTTTTTCTTCTCCAATTGGATTTGTATCATCAAATCTTAAATTTACTGGTGCTTTATATCTTTTTCCTAATTCAAAATTTAGATATATTGCTTTAACATGACCAATATGTAGATATCCATTAGGTTCCGGAGGAAATCTAAATTTAATTTTTTCAATAGGAAAACCATTATTGATATCTTCTTCTATAATTTTTTCAATAAAATTTAAATGTAATTTTTTTATTTTTAATAATTTTTTTATAAAAATATACGAAAATTTTTCAAAAAAATTTATTTTTATTTAAATAGATATTTTTATAATTTTGAATTATTCAGAAACTCTTAAATGGATTTTTAATCGTCTTCCTACTTATCAAAATATAGGATTAAAATCTTATAAACCAGGATTAAAAAGAATTAAAAAATTTTGTTCTTATTTAGGAAATCCTCAAAATTTTTTTAAAAGCATTCATATAGGTGGGACAAATGGAAAAGGATCAACTATTCATATGTTATCTTCTATTTTAAAAGAAGAAAAATATAAAATAGGATTATTTACTTCTCCTCATTTAATAGATTTTAGAGAAAGAATAACATGTAATGGTTTTTTAATAGAAAAAAATTTTATTATAGATTTTATTAAAAATCATAAAAATTTTATAGAAAAAGAACAAATTTCTTTTTTTGAGATGAATACAGCTTTAGCTTTTCAATATTTTAAAGAAAAAAAAGTTTATATATCTATTATTGAAGTAGGAATGGGAGGACGTTTAGATTCTACTAATATTATAATTCCTGAATTATCTATTATTACTAATGTTAGTGAAGATCATACAGAAATTTTAGGAAAAAATAAATTAAGAATTGCTATAGAAAAAGCAGGAATTATAAAAAAAAATATATCGGTAATAATTGGAACAAGAATGTTAAAAAATTTAAAGAATATTTTTTTAAAAGTAGCTTTTAAAAACAATTCTCCTATTTATTTTTCTAAAATAGAAAAAAAATATTTTAATTATAAAATTCCATTTAAAACATATTATCAATTTTTAAATAAAGTCCTTGTTTTAGAAATTATTAAAATATTAAAAAAAAGAAAAAATATAAAAATATCCAATCAATCTATTAAAAATGGATTAAAAAATGTTATTAAAAATACAAATACACATATACATTTTAAAGGACGTTGGCATATTTTACAAAAAAAACCTAAAATTATTTGTGATATAGCTCATAATGAAGAAGGTTTTTTAATGATTAAAAATGAATTAAAAAAAGAAACTTATGAAAGTTTACATTTAATATTAGGTTTTGTGAAAGAAAAAAAAATAGAAAAATTGTTAAAAAAATTACCTATTGAAGCTTATTATTATTTTACTCAACCTAATATAGAAAGAAAATTTTTTATTGAAGATTTAAAAAAAATAATAAAAAAAATATTTAAAAATTATAAAAAAATAAATTTTTTTCATTCTGTTAAAAATGCTTTTTTATCTGCAAAAAATAAATCTAAAAAAAAAGATCTTATTTTAATAAGTGGAAGTACTTTTATTGTTTCTGATTTTTTAGTAACTTATAATACCAATATAAATAAAAAGGGCAATTAGCTCAGTTTGGTTTAGAGCATCTGTTTTACAAGCAGGAGGTCACTGGTTCAAATCCAGTATTGCCCATTTATTTTATTTAAAATAAAAGAAAGAATTTTTTCTTTTTCTTCAGGATGAAACCAAATAATAGAAGAATCTTTTTTATACCAAGTTAATTGTTTTTTAGCATATTTTATAGTATTATTTTTAATAATATTTTTAATATTAGAAAAAGAATTATTTTTTTTATAATCTAAAAAATTAAAAA
The DNA here is from genome assembly GCF_014252455.1 of Blattabacterium cuenoti. Lineage (GTDB taxonomy): Bacteria > Bacteroidota > Bacteroidia > Flavobacteriales > Blattabacteriaceae > Blattabacterium > Blattabacterium cuenoti_R. The sequence goes on along the minus strand of NZ_CP060245.1, from coordinate 443,070 downwards.
ATTCTTTATATCCTATAGTAGTATGTAAACTATTTAAATATCTATAAGGATAATATTTTTTTGCTTCATAAAATAAACCTCTTTGTATCATTTTTTCTACTCTATCATTAATTCTTAAAATGATTTCATTTTTTGGTAAAAATAAACCTATTTTTATAATATTATAAAATTTATTTTTTATTTTTTTTTTAAAAAAAAAAGAAGGTTTTTCTCCTGTAGATTGAATAATTTCTAAATATCTTATTAAACGTCTTGGATTTTTGATATCTAAATAAGAAGGGATTTTCCCTATTTTTTTTATTTCTTTTTGTAAAAAAAAAATTCCTTTTTTTTTAAAATTAAAAATTAAATTATTTCTAATATTTAAATTAATATTAGGAATATTTGATAATCCTGTTGTAGCCGCTTTTTCATATAATCCGGACCCTCCAACCATAATTAAAATAGAATATTTATTAAATAATTTTTGAATTTTTTTAAAAAAATCTTTTTCAAAAATTTTAGCATTATATATTTTATGGATAGACAAATGTCCTATAAAATGATGAGGTATTAATTTTAATTCTTTTAAAGAAGGTCTAGCAGATCCTATTTTTAATTCTTTATAGAATTGTCTAGAATCACAAGATAAAATTTCTGTTTTTAATTTTTTAGCTAAAAAAAGAGAAAGATATGTTTTACCTACACTCGTAGGTCCTACTATAGAAACAAGAAATTTATATTTCAATTTTTTTTAATTAATGAATATTTAGATAATTTATTATACATCCAATAATCTACTAATACTAATGCTGTCATAGATTCTACAATAGGAACAGCTCTTGGTAGAACACACGGATCATGTCTCCCTTTTCCTTCTATAGAAATTAAATTTCCATTTTTATCTATACTTGTTTGTTTTTTCATTATAGTTGCTACAGGTTTAAAAGCTACTCTAAAATTAATATCCATTCCATTAGATATTCCTCCTTGAATTCCTCCAGAAAAATTAGTTTTAGTAGTTCCATCTTTATTAAAAAAATCATTATGTTGTGATCCTGTTAATTGTGTTCCCATAAAACCACTTCCATATTCAAATCCTTTTACTGCATTAATAGATAACATCGCTTTTGCTAATTCTGCATGTAATTTATTAAAAATAGGTTCTCCTATGCCTATAGGAACATTTTTTATAATACATGTAATAATTCCACCAATAGTATCTCCTTGTTTTTTAATTTTTTTAATTTTAGATATCATTTTTTCTGATATTTCTGGATCTGGACATCTAATAGGTGATTTTTCGATATTATCTTTAGATAAATTAAGATTATGATAAGATTGATTAATTGATATTTTTCCTACAGAAGAAACATATGATATAATTTGGATATGATTTATTAATTGTTTCGCGATAGATCCAGCTACTACTCTACAAATTGTTTCACGAGCGGAAGAACGTCCTCCACCTTTATAATCTCTAATTCCATATTTTTTTTCATATGTAAAATCTGAATGAGAAGGACGATAGATATTTTTAATATGAGAATAATCATCAGATTTATGATCTTTATTATAAATAATAAATCCAATAGGAGTTCCTGTTGTTTGATTATTTAATATTCCAGAAAGAAATTTAACTTTATCAGGTTCATTTCTATTAGATACAATAGTAGATTGTCCAGGTTTTCTACGGTTTAATTCTTGTTGAATTTTTTTAAAATCCAGTGTTATTCCTGCTGGACATCCATCAATAATTCCACCTAAAGCATTTCCATGACTTTCTCCAAAAGTAGTTACTTTAAATAACTTGCCAAAAGTATTACCTGCCATTTATAAAATTTTAATTTTTAATTTCGATAGTAATAGGTTTTCTAAAATGATTAATCTTACTCATACCTATCAATATTTTTTTTTGATAACGTTTTTCTATTTCAAATAAAGAAAAATTAGATAAAATTTCTATATTTCCAATATTAATACGTGAATTCTTTATAGATTGATTAATTAAATGAATTAATTTTAATTTTGTTAAATTATCTTTATATCCTATATTTATAAATAATTTAGAATAAAAAGATTTTTTGTTAGAATTTTTAGAATAAAAAGATTTTTTATTAAAATTTTTAGAATAAAAAATATTAAGATTTTTAGAATCTTTATAAGAAGAAAGATAACGGTTAAATTCAATAAAAGAAAATCTTTTTATTAATTCTTTTTTATTAAATAATTCTAATTCTTGTTGAATTTGTGGAAGATAATCATTCATATATTTATCGTTAACTATTACTTTTTTTATTTTTTTTATAAAATGTAATAATTGTTTTTCACATATTTCTTTTCCAGAAGGAATTTGAATTTGTTCAAAACTTTTTCCAATTTTTTTTTCAAATTCTTTTAAAAAATAAGTTTCATTATAATGAATGATACAAATAGATATTCCTGTATTTCCAGCTCTTCCAGTACGACCACTTCTATGTACATAAATTTTACTTTCATATGGAAGATTATAATTAATAACATGAGTTATATCATTAACATCTATTCCACGAGCAGCAATATCTGTGGCTACTAAAAATTGTAATATTTTAGTTTTAAATCTATTCATAACAGATTCACGTTGTTTTTGTGAAAGATCTCCATAAAGTGCATCTGCATTATAACCATCTTGAATTAAAGATTCTGCGATTATTCTAGTTTCTTTTCTAGTCTTACAAAATATAATTCCATAAATCTCAGGATTAATATCAACAATACGTTTTAAAGCTAAATATTTATTTTTATTATTTACTATATAATAAATATGTTTAACATCATTAGATCCAATATTTTTTTTACCTATAACAATTTCCATTGGATCTATTAAATAATTATGTGCAATAAGATTTATATATTTAGACATAGTCGCAGAAAATAATAAACTTTGTCTATTTTTTGGTAATTTATCTATAATAGCATCTAATTCTTCTTTAAATCCCATATTTAACATTTCATCTGCTTCATCAAGTACTAAATATTTAATATTGGATAAATTTAATCGTTTTCTTTTAATTAAATCAAGAATTCTTCCAGGAGTTCCTACAATAATATGATTTTTTTTGTTTAAATATTTTATTTGATTATCTATACTTACTCCTCCATATAATGGAATAATTTTTAATGATATATATTTAGAAAAACGGATAAGATCATGTGTAATTTGTATACAAAGTTCTCTAGTTGGACATAAAATTATAGCTTGAGGAAAAGAATCATTTAAATTTAATTGTTGTATAATTGGTAAACTAAAAGCAGCTGTTTTTCCTGTTCCTGTTTGAGCTAAAGCTATAAGATCTTTTTTATTTTTTAATAAAAATGGAATAACTTTTTTTTGTATAGGAGTAGGATTTTTAAATTTAATTTCTTCTAAAGCTGTAATAATTTTATTATTAAAAAAATTATATTCTTTAAAGGTTTTCATAAAAAATTATTTTTCAATCATTGAAAAACCATAAAATAAAAACAAATATATAAATATTTTTAATGATAGATTTATTTAATTTTTTTTTAAAATTTTTTTTGTTAAAATATTATATCTATTGATTAATAAAATAGATGATATAGTAATTCCAAGTCCTAATCCACTCCAAACACCTATACTCCCCATTTTTAAATATATAGAAAAAAAATATCCAATTGGTAGAGCGATTATCCAATAAGAAAAAAAACTAATCCACATAGGAATATTAACATCTTGAATTCCTCTTAAAGCTCCAATAATAATTGATTGTATTCCATCAAATAATTGAAAAATACTAGCAATTATAATTATTTTTTTAGTTATTTTAATGACATCTTTATCATTGTTTATATATAAAAAAGGAATATAATTACGAAAAAAAATAAATAGTAAACTACATATTGACATAAATATAATTCCCATATATATTATAGACCATCCTATTTTTCTTAATTCAAAATAATTTTGTAATGCAAATTTATTTCCTATTCTAATTGTTGCAACTATAGAAAATCCTGAACATAAAAGAAAAGTAGAAGAAACTAAATTAATAACTATTTGATGTGCTGCTAATTCTTTTATTCCACATTTTCCAGATATAAAAGATGACATAGAAAAAGCACTCATTTCAAATAACATATGAAGACCAGAAGGGACACCTATTTTTAGTATTTTTTTTAAATATTTTTTATTATATAAATAATATTTTAAATAAAAAAAATAATTACGAACTTTTTTATATTGGTATAATAAAAAATAAATACCGATTAACATACTTATACGAGATATTAAAGTAGCATATGCTACACCTAAAAAACCTAATTTTGGAAAATGATAAAATCCATGAATAAATAAATAATTAAAAATTATATTAATTAATGCGGAAATCCAAGTAATAATAAAACTAGGATATATTAATGATAATCCTTCTGAAAATTTTCTAAAAATTTCAAATATCATCCATGGAAAAAAAGAGATAGAAATAATTTTTAAAAAAGATTTAGTTTCATAAAAAATATTTTTAGGTTGTCCTAAATAAGGAAAAATAAAAAAAAAAATATATATAGCTCCATACATAAGTATGGATAAAAGAAAATTAATTATTAATCCATGATAAAAAATTATAGCTCCTTTTTTATAATTTTTTTCAGCCTCTACAGAGGCTATTAGAACAGATATTCCACTAGACATTCCTAATCCAAAAATAATAATTATAAAAAACACAGCATTAGATAATGAAATTGAAGCTAAAGCTTTTTTTCCTAAAGATCCAATCATTATATTATCAGAAAAATTGACAATTATTACTCCAAATTGAGTGAGAAAAATAGGAATTAATAATAAAAGATTTTTTTTAAAATGATATAAATAAGTAATATAGTTTTTAATTAAAAATTAAATACAAATTAAATTTGAATGAAGGGTAATTTTACTAATTTTATAGGAATATTTTTATTTTTTTTTGTAAAAAAAATATGATTTAATTGATGATTATTTTCAATATATGCTAATCCAATCCCTTTTTTTAAAATAGGTGAAAAATTACCAGAAGTAACTTTTCCAATAATACAATTATTTTTATTTTTTAATAAATATCCTGATCTAGGTATTACTTTTTCTTTTTCTATGATAAAAGAAATAAATTTTTTTTTAGTTCCTTTTTTTTTTTGTTTTTGTAATATTTTTTTAGCTATAAATTTTTTATTAAATTTAGTAATCCATGATAATCCAGCTTCTATAGGGGAAGTTTCTTCAGAAATATCTTTTCCATATAAACGATATCCCATTTCTAATCTTAATGAATCTCTACTGGCAATTCCACAAGGAATTATTGATAAATTTGTTGATAAAATCTCATTCCATATTTTTTTTGCATATTTATTATGAATATATATTTCTATTCCACTAGATCCAGTATATCCTGTATTAGAAATAAATATATTATTTATTCCTGCAAATTTACCTATTTTAAAATGAAAATATGGAATTTTATTTAATGGAATATTTGTTAATTTTTGAATTAACTTAAAAGTTTTTGGTCCTTGTATGGATAAAAGAGAATATTCTTGAGTAACATCAATAAAATTTATATTATTTTTAATATATTTTTTTATCCATATTTTATTTTTTTCAATATTAATTGCATTAACTATAAGTAAAAATTTTTTTTCTGAAATTTTATAAATAATTAAATCATCTATAATTCCTCCATAATGATTAATTAAACATGAATATTGAGCTTGATTTGGTTTTATTTTAGAAACATCATTAGATGTTAAATATTGAAGTAAATTATTAGAATTAATTCCTTCTAAAATAAATTTTCCCATATGACTAATATCAAATAATCCTATTGAATTTCTAACAGCCATATGTTCTTTTAATGAAGAAAAATATTGAAGTGGCATATAATATCCGGAATAAGAAATTATTTTTGCTCCTAATTGTATATGATTATCATATAAAATTGTTTTTTTAAAAAGTTTATTTTCCTTCATATTTTACAAAATTATTGATAGTTTCATATAAAGTTATTTCTAATTTTAAATTAAAAGATATTTTTTTTCTTATTTTGTCCCATATAAAAATAACAATATTTTCTATTGTAGGATTAATATTCAAAAAATATTTAATATCTAAGTTAATATTTTTATGATCAAAAATATTTTCTATTTCTTCATAAAGAATATTTTTTAATTTTTGTAAATTAAAAATAAATCCAGTTTCTGGATTAATTTCTCCCGTAAGACTAACTATATATTCATAATTATGTCCATGATAATTTAAAAAAGCACATTTTCCAAATGTTTCAATATTTTTTTTATAATTCCAATTAGAATTATAAAGTCTATGTGCTGCACTAAAATATCCTTTTCTACTAATAGTCGCTTTCATAAAATGTTTAAAAATATAATTTTTGTAAATAATTATTTATAATAATTTTTAGCCAAATAGTATAATATTCCGGAAAAAGACGAATATTTTTAATTAATTTTTTTAATGATATCCATTTCCATTTTTCTACTTCTTTATAATTAATTATAGGAGAATATGCATAATATCCTACAAAAACATGATCTAATTCATATTCTATTAATCCATTTTTTAATATAACATGATAAGTAAAATTAAATTTTTTTTCTAAAAAACAATCAAAACCCATTTCTTCAATTAAACAACGATGTGCTGCCTTTAAAAGAGATTCATTTTTTCTAGGATGACTACAACATGTATTAGTCCAAAGTAATGAAGAATGATATTTTTTTGATGATCTTTTTTGTAACATTAACATAGATTTATTTTTTTTTGGATGAAAAATAAAAACAGAAACAGCACTATGTAATAATCCTTTGATATGAATTGTTTTTTTTTTTTCAAAACCAATAATTTTATTTCCTTTTCCTATTAAAGGAATAAAATCTTTTTTTTTATTCATTTTATTTTTAATTTTTTGACAGTCAAAAAAATTTTTTTATTGTAAATTGATTAAAAAAATAAAATTCATAATAATTATTTTATTATGAAAAAAATAAATAAAATAAAATTATTAAAACGATTAAATCGTTTTAATAAAAATACATTAATGAATACTTTAAAAATTAAATATATTAATATAGGAAAAAATACTTTAACAGGGAATATGTTTATAAATAGAAAAAAATTACTTCAACCAATTGGATATCTTCATGGTGGTGCTATAGTTTCTTTAGCAGAAAGTATAGGTAGTACTTTATCAAACTTACAAGTAGATTATAAAATATTTAATGTATTTAATATAGAATTTTCTATCAATCATATAAAATCTATTAAAAAAGGAATATTATTTGCAAAAGCTAAAATTATTCATAAAGGGAAAACTCTTCATTTAATAAAAATTCATATATATAATGAATATAAAAAAAATATTAGTTTTTGTAAAATGACAAATATAATAATTTTAAAAAAAAAAAAGAATGATAGAACTTACTTGGAAAAAAATACATCAAAAAATTATAAAGAATTATAAAAAAAATAAAAATTTTGTTTTATTTAAAAAACCAAATGAAAATAAAATTTTTTTTTATGATCAAAATAAAAAAATAAAAAATAACAAAAAATATTTTTTAATTAGTAGTTTTAATTGTAAGAATACAATAAAAATTTATTCTAAAAAAATTTATTTTTTAAATTTAAAAAAATTTATTCAATCTTCTCCTAATTATCTTAATAAAGAAAAAAAAAAAAATTATTTAAAATATTCTATTGAATATAAAAATTTAATAAAAAAAGCTATTTCTACTATAAAAAAAAAAAACTTACAAAAAGTTGTTGTATCTAGATTTATTAAAATTCCATTTCATAAATTTTATTTAAAAAAAACTTTTCAAAAATTAATATATTCTTATCCTAAATCTTTTATTACTTATTGGTATAATATTCATTATGGATCTTGGATAGGAGCTACTCCAGAATTATTTTTAAAATTAAATGATCAAAAATTACAAACAATTCCTTTAGCAGGAACTATTTTTAATAATAAAAAATGGACAAAAAAAGAATTAGAAGAACATAAAATCGTTATTAAATATATAGTAAATATATTAAAATCTTATTCTGGAAATATTACTATAGGAAAAATAAAATCGATTAAAGTAGGAAATTTAAGTCATTTAAAAACTTCTATTAATTTTAATTTTTTAAAAAAAGAAAAACAATTTTCAATATTAAATCGTTTACATCCAACTCCTTCAATATGTGGATATCCTAAAAAAAAATCTTGGAATTTCATTAAAAAAAATGAAAAATTTAAAAGAAATTTTTATACAGGATATTTTGGAACTGTAGATGATAAAAAAAAAAATATGGAATTATATTTAAATTTAAGATGTGCTAGAATTAGAATAAATAAAAAAGATATTACTTTATATGCAGGAAGTGGAATTACTAAATATTCTAATTTAAATCAAGAATATATAGAAACAGAAAATAAAATAAAAAGTATTATTTCTCAATTAATTTTTAAATAATTTTTTTTTTTCTATAAAAAGGTCTAATAATCAATCTAACACTTTTATGATAATGAAAATATTGTATTACCCAATTCATTAAAGCTATTACTCTATTTCTAAATCCTACTAAACTGATTAAATGAATAAACATCCAAATGATCCAAGCTAAAAAACCTTTTAATTTAAAATATGTAAAATCACAAACAGCTTTATTTCTGCCAATAGTTGCCATAGTTCCTAAATTTTTATATTGAAAAGGTTTAATTTTTTTATTTTTTTCTAGAAAATAATTAAAATAATTTGCAAGATAATTTCCTTGTTGAATAGCAGGTTGAGCTGTCATAGGATGACCATGTGGATAATACTTATTATTAATTACATATGCAATATCTCCAATAGCAAAAATATTATTATATTTTAAAGATTTTAAATTTTCATTTACTAAAATTCTGTGTTTTTTTACATCTTCTTTAAAAAATCCTTTTATAATAGCTCCTTTTACTCCAGCTGTCCATATCATATTAGCTGATTCTATAATTTTATTTTTATCGATAGAAACAATTTTTCCATTATAATCTTTAACTAAACAATCTAACCAAATAATAACACCTAAATCTTTTAAATTTTTAAAAGCGTGTTTTGCTGATGTTTCAGACATTCCATCTAATAATCTATGTGATGCTTGTAATAAATAAATATTCATTTTTTTTTGAATATCTAAATCTGGATAATCATATGGAAGTATATATTTTTTCATTTCCGCTAATGCTCCAGCAAGTTCAACTCCTGTAGGCCCTCCCCCAACAATTACAAAATTCATTAATCTTTCTTTTTTTTTTAAATTATTAGTAAGTAATGATGATTCAAAATTTTGTAAAATTAAACTTCTTAAGTTTAAAGCTTCTGGAATAGATTTCATAGGAAAAGAATAATATTCAATATTTTTATTTCCAAAATAATTAGTTATAGATCCAGTTGCTATAATTAAATAATCATAAAAAAGTTCACCTACATTAGTATAAATTTTTTGTTTTTTTGTATTTATATAATGTACTTTAGCTAATCTAAAGAAAAAATTTTTTGTGTTTTTTATAATTTTTCGAATAGAATGTGCAATAGAATCTGGTTCTAATCCAGCTGTAGCAACTTGATATAATAAAGGTTGAAAAGTGTGATAATTATTTTTATCTATAAGTATAATTTGAAATTTTTTTCTTTTTAATTTTTTTGCCATTTGTAATCCGGCAAATCCAGCACCAATAATAACTACTCTTTTTATATTTTTTAATATAGGAATATTCATAGTTAAAAATTAGATATATAAAAAATTAATTTAATAATTATATTTTCATTTTAATTAATAAATTAATAATTTTGTGAAAATAAATTAGATATTTATTTTTATGAATTATTATTTAATTATTGGAATAACTTTTTTTATTAGTGTAATTGTTAGTTTAATATTGAAATATAAAATTAAATTATATTCTAAATATCATTTACGTATACCTATGAATGGTAAAGAAATAGCAGAAAAAATGTTAATAGATAATGGTATTTATGATGTACAAGTTTCATCTATAGAAGGAGAATTAACTGATCATTATAATCCATTAAATAAAATAATTAATTTAAGTGAAGATGTTTATTATGAAAATAATATTGCTTCTGCAGCTATTGCTGCTCATGAATGTGGTCATGTTTTACAACATAAATTAGGTTATAATATCTTAAAATTAAGAAATCAATTAGTTCCTATTTTAAATTTTAGTTCAAAAATTACTAATTTTGTGATTATGTCTGGATTAACTGTATTTTATAGTTCCAATGGACAAAATTCTATAATTCTTAAATTAGGAATAGGATTATTTTTTTTAGCTGTATTTTTTTCTTTTATTACTCTTCCGATAGAATTTGATGCAAGTAAAAGAGCTTTAAATTGGTTAAAAGAAAAAAATATAGTTTCTTATCAAGAATATTTTTATGCTAAAGATTCTTTAAAATGGGCTGCTATGACTTACGTTATATCATCATTAGGTAGTTTAGCTCAATTAATTTATTTTTTATCTTTTTTTAGAAAAGAGAATTAATTTAATTTTTTTTTCTTTTTCTTTTATAGTTTCTTGGATTGGGACGAAGATTCCCATATGTTTTATTTTTTATTTTTCCTCTTCTAGTTTTTTTATCACCTTTACCCATAAATTTGATAAATTTTTTTAATAATTTTATTATGAATATTTTTTGCTTTATTTTCTAAATATAAAGTATTATGAATATTATTATGTATAATAATATTAGAATATTTTATTTTTTCTTTATTAGAAGTTTGAAAATTAATACGATTCATAATTTGTTCTTCATTTAAATTATCTCTTTGAATTATTCTTTCTATCATTTTTTTTATAGGAGAAACAATAGTAATAATTAAATGACAATATTTATATGTTCCACTTTCAAATAAAAGAGAAGATTCTTTTATGTAATAAAGTGTTTTTTTAGATTTTATCCAATTGTTAAAATCTAAAAAAACCCATGGATGAATAATAGAACATAATAATTTTAAAGCATAAATATTATTAAAAACTGTTTTAGATAAAAAATGAGTATTAATTTTATTATTCAAATAAGATTTTTTTCCAAAATATTTAATAATTTTTGTTTTTATATATTTTTTTTCATTCATTAATTTTTTACATTTTTTATCAGAATGATAAATAGGTACCCCCATTTTTTTAAAAAAAGTAGTAAATAAACTTTTTCCAGTTCCCATTTTTCCAGTAATACCAATTAATAAAGATTTCATTTGTTTATATTTTTTTTATATTCTATTTCTTTATTTTTATGTATATAAATTTTTTCTGCATAACGTAATTGAGTTAATTCTTTGGATATAGTATTTTTTTCTATTTTTATTTTTCCTACGTTAATTTCTAATAAACAAAAATAATCTGTTAATTCTATAATTTTTCCATGTATTCCTGTATTAGTTACGATATAATTTCCTTTTTTGAGATTTTTTTGAAAATATTTTTCTTTTTTTTGTTTTCGTATTTGAGGACGAATCATAAAAAAATAAAAAACAATAAATATTAAAGCAAACATCCAAAGAGTATTTGCTATAGAATTTTGTAATACAATAGAAAACATAAATTAATTTTTTAGTTAAAAATAATTATATTAATCCTTTTCCTTTTTTAAAAATTTTATTTTTTTTAGATAAAAATTTAAAAGCTTTATCTAAAATTCCATTAATAAAAATTTTACTTTTTTCCATTCCAAAAATTTTTGTAATTTCTATATATTCATTCATAGTAGCTTTTGGAGGTATATTTGGAAAATATAAAAATTCACAAATCCCCATTTGTAATATTATTAAATCTATAATTGCTATTCTTTTAATATCCCAATTATTAGAAATAATATTAATTAATTTATTAAATTCTTCTTTATGAAGAAGAGTATTTCTATATAAATTAATAATAAATTTTTTATTTTCATTATTTTTATAATTATTTTTTAATTTGAAATTAGAAGGAGTGGATGATTTAATAAATTGAAACGTTTTACATACCATACTATGTGCTATATTTATATTAGATAATCCATTAATATATTGATCTTCAATATAAGATATTAATTGTTTATTTGGAATAATAAAATTTTTATAAAAATTTATAATAAACATTTTATCTTTTTCAAAAGTAGGATGTGTTTCTTTTATATATTTTTTATAAAGTTCTGATTTTTGCATTTCGTTAAATAACGAAAAAACATATTCATCTTGTTTTTTCCATAAAATTTGATTATAATTTTTTATAGATTTATATTTTAATAAATATTTATTATTAGATAATATTTCTAATATAGAATTATATATTATTGTAAAATTTATGTTAGAATAATTTTTTTTTTTTATTATTATAGCTTTGTCTCTAATCCTTAATATTAAATGAAGAAGGGATATATATATATAATGTAATTCTTCAATACTATGAAGCATATTTTTTTCAACTTTTTTAAAATCTATTTTGGATAAATATTGAGCATATAAAAATTGTAAACTTTTTATTCTAAAATATCGTCTAATTAACATTTTTTTTAATTGACTTGATTTTTTTTTTATAAGATGTTTACAATTATAAAAAATAAAACGAAAAAAAATATTATGGGGGAATTATTTGCTTTTAGCAAAAAATATTTTTTAAAATATAAAATTCGTTTATGTATTGGTTTTATATTAATTGTAATATCAAACATTTTAACTTTATTGCCTATTCCTTATATAGGAAAATCTATTAATATAATAAAAAAAATTTTTACAAATTTTTCAAAATATCATATATCTCCAAAAAATTTAAAAATTGAAATTTGTATTTATACAAGTATAATATTATTAATTCCAATTATAGGAGGTTTTGTAAAATATCATATGAGACAATGTATTATTACAACATCTAGAATGATAGAATTTGATATAAAAAATGAAATTTTTTCACATTATCAAAAATTAAGTTTGTCTTTTTATCAAAAAAATTCAACAGGAGATTTAATGAATAGATTAACAGAAGATGTTTCTTTTATTAGACAATATATAGGTCCAGGAATAATGTATTTTGTAAATATTATTGTATTATCTTTTATGGTATTTATACAAATGTTACGTTTAGATAAAAAATTAACATTTTATGTAATGTTACCTATTCCTATTCTTTTTATTTTCATTTATTATATTAGTATTTTTATTTATAAAAAAAGTGAAGAAGTTCAAAATTATCAATCTATTATTTGTTCTTTTATGCAAGAGACTTTTTCTGGTATTCATGTAATTAAATCATTTTTATCTGAATCTTTTTTTAAAAAAAAATATCAAAAAATTATATATAATTATCAAAAAAAAAATATAAAACTGGCTAGAATTGATACTATTTTATCATCTATTATTATTTTTTTTATTGGGACTAGTCATTTATTAATTCTTTTTTTTGGAGGAAAAAAATATTTTCAAGGAGAAATTAAAGAAATAGGAACTCTAGCAGAATTTTTTACATATATTAATGTATTAATTTTTCCATTTATTATTTTAGGATGGGTAGTTTCTATTGTAGAAAAAGCAAAAGTGTCACAATTACGTATTAATTCTTTTTTGCAAGAAATACCAGAAATTTGTAATAAAAATTTAATTAAAACAAAAATTTTAGGAAAAATTCAATTTAAAGATGTTAGTTTTATTTATTATAAAAATAATTTAAAAAATTATAATAAAATTATTAATAAAGTATCTTTTACTATTCAAAAAGGAAATACTTTAATTTTAACTGGAGAAACAGGATCTGGAAAAACAACTATTGGAAAATTGATATCACGTTTATATGATCCAAATCAAGGAGAAATATTAATTGATAATATTTCTTTAAAAAATCATAATCTTTATAGTTTTAGAAATAATATAGGTTATGTTCCTCAAGAATCTTTTTTATTTTCTGATTCTATATATAATAATATAGCATTAGGAAGTATTAAAACAAAAGTAAATCCATGGAAAGTATATAATGCTGCAAAAAAAGCTATGATAGAAGATGATATTTTAAATTTAAAAAATGGATATGAAACTATTATAGGAGAAAGAGGGATTACTTTATCTGGAGGACAAAAACAAAGAATTTGTATAGCAAGAGCTTTAATAAGAAATCCTAAAATTCTTATACTAGATGATAGTTTCTCTTCTATTGATCAAAAAAATAGAAAATTAATTATTCATTATCTTAAAAAAGATATGAAAAAAACTACTATTATTATTATTACACATGATATTTCTTATATATCTGATTTTGATTTGCTTATTATTTTGAAAAATGGTAAAATATCTAAAATAGAAAAAAAGAACCTTTTTTTTTAGAAAAATTAATAGTATAGACCATTTTTTTTATTTAGATTTGCTTTATTATAAATAATTTTTTTTGAAATGGACGAAAAAGAAAAAATTAAAGAAAGAAATGAAATTTTTTCACGTACTTTAAAAACAGGAAGTCGTACGTATTTTTTTGATGCTAGAGAAACTAGAGCTGGAGATTATTATTTAACTATTACGGAAAGTAAAAAAAATTTTACTGAAACGGGAGAAATTACTTATAAAAAACATAAAATTTATTTATATAAAGAAGATTTTTATAAATTTCAAAATATATTAAATGATATGATAAAATTTATTATTAATGAAAAAGGAAGAGAAGTAATATCAGAACGTCATCAAAAAGATTTTAAAAATCATACAACATTTAATCAAGAAATGAAAAATTTTCAAAAAAAAACATCAGAAGAAAAAAAATTTACTAATATTAATTTTGAAGATATTTAATTGAAAATTAAATAATTAAATTGAAATAAAAGAAAGTATTTTTTTTCTATTATGATTGATAATTATAGGAATTTAATGAATGATATTAATACTTTCATATTTGATGTAGATGGAGTATTAACAAATTGTACTTTAAATTTATTTCCTGATGGAAATATGGTAAGACAAATGTTTGCGAAGGATGGTTATGCGATGCAATTAGCAAAAAAAAAAGGGTATAATTTATGTATTATTACAAAAGGATCAGATTTAATGGTTTTTAGACGATTAAGAGGTTTAAATATTCGTCATATTTATCAAGGAGTTGATAATAAAAAAAAATATTTAGATGAATATTGTCATATTTTAAATATTAATAAAAAAAAAATATTATATATGGGAGATGATATTCCTGATATTGAAATAATGAAATCAGTCGCATTACCATGTTCCCCTATAGATGCCGTTCAAGAAGTTAAAGAAATTTCTAAATATATTTCTCCTAAGAAAGGAGGAAAAGGATGTGTAAGAGATGTAATAGAACAAACTTTAAAAATTCAAAAAAATTGGTTTTAATTTAAAAATAAAATAAAAAAAAATAGTGTCATATGACACTATTTTTTTTATAGATAATAAAATGTTTTTACATCATACCACCCATTCCACCACCACCAGCTCCAGGCATTGGAGGTGTAATTGGTTCTTCTTTTTTAATTTCTGTAACAACACATTCAGTAGTTAATAACATTCCAGATACTGATGCTGCATTTTCTAATGCGACTCTTGCTACTTTAGTAGGATCAATAATCCCTTCTACTATCATATTTTTATATTCACCTATTTTAGCATCATATCCATAATCTCCTTTACCTTCTGCTACTTTAGCAACGACGACAGATCCTTCACCTCCAGCATTAGCTACAATTTGACGTAAAGGTTCTTCTAAAGAACGTCTTACTATTTGAATTCCAGTATCTTGATCTGGATTATCTCCAATAATATGATCTAACGATTTAATAGCACGAACTAATGCTACANCATATGACACTATTTTTTTTATAGATAATAAAATGTTTTTACATCATACCACCCATTCCACCACCACCAGCTCCAGGCATTGGAGGTGTAATTGGTTCTTCTTTTTTAATTTCTGTAACAACACATTCAGTAGTTAATAACATTCCAGATACTGATGCTGCATTTTCTAATGCGACTCTTGCTACTTTAGTAGGATCAATAATCCCTTCTACTATCATATTTTTATATTCACCTATTTTAGCATCATATCCATAATCTCCTTTACCTTCTGCTACTTTAGCAACGACGACAGATCCTTCACCTCCAGCATTAGCTACAATTTGACGTAAAGGTTCTTCTAAAGAACGTCTTACTATTTGAATTCCAGTATCTTGATCTGGATTATCTCCAATAATATGATCTAACGATTTAATAGCACGAACTAATGCTACACCACCTCCTGCAACAATTCCTTCTTCTACTGCTGCACGAGTAGCATTTAAAGCATCATCTACACGGTCTTTCTTTTCTTTCATTTCTACTTCAGACGCAGCTCCAACATAAAGTACCGCTACCCCTCCAGCTAATTTTGCTAAACGTTCTTGTAATTTTTCTTTATCATAATCAGATGTTGTAGTTTCTATTTGTGCTTTAATTTGATCTACACGAGCTCTAATATCTTTTTTACTTCCACCTCCATTAACAATAGTTGTATTATCTTTATCAATAATAACTCTTTCCGCTTTCCCTAACATATTTAATTTAACATCTTCTAATTTACTTCCAGTTTCTTCTGAAATTACATTACCTCCTGTTAATATTGCTATATCCTCTAACATTGCTTTTCTTCTATCTCCAAATCCAGGAGCTTTTATAGCAGCAACTTTTAATGTTCCTCGTATTTTATTAACTACTAATGTAGCTAAAGCTTCTCCTTCTACTTCTTCAGAAATAATTAATAATGGTTTTCCAGATTGTGCTACAGGTTCTAATATAGGCAATAAATCTTTCATTGCCGCTATTTTTTTATCAGATAATAAAATTTGTGGTTGATCAAATTCTGTTATCATTTTTTCTGTATTAGTTACAAAATATGGAGATTGATATCCTCTATCAAATTGCATTCCTTCTACGATATCTACAGATGTATCTGTTCCTTTTGCTTCTTCTACTGTAATAACTCCTTCTTTTCCTACTTTTTCAAAAGCATCTGCTATTAAAGCTCCAGTTTTTTCATCATTATTCGCAGATATAGAAGCTACTTGTTTAATTTTTTCATTATTACCTCCAACTTCTCTAGATTGTTTTTTTAAATCTAAAATAACAACTTCTAATGCTTTATCTATTCCTCTTTTTAAATCCATTGGATTAGCTCCAGCTGCTACATTTTTTAATCCTTCTCTAACAATAGCTTGTGCTAATACAGTTGCTGTCGTTGTTCCATCTCCTGCGACATCATTAGTTTTAGAAGCGACTTCTTTTACCATTTGTGCTCCTAAATTTTCTATAGAATCTTCTAATTCAATTTCTTTAGCTACAGAAACTCCATCTTTAGTTACTTGAGGGCCACCAAAAGATTTTTGTAAAACTACATTACGTCCTTTAGGTCCTAAAGTAACTTTTACAGCATTTGCTAATGCATCTACTCCTTTTTTTAATTTATCTCTTGCTTCAATATCAAATTTAATATCTTTTGCCATAATTTTTAGATTGTTTTAATAAATATTAGATTAATATCATCATCATCATTACATTCATTATATAATAGCTATTACATCAGATTCTCGCATAATTAAATATTCTTCCCCTTCCCATTTTAATTCAGTTCCTGAATATTTTCCATATAAGACTTTATCTCCTTTTTTTAAAATTAAAGGTTCATCTTTTTTTCCACATCCAACAGCTATTACAGTTCCTTTTTGTGGTTTTTCTTTAGCTGTATCTGGAATAATAATACCTGATGCTGTTTGTGTTTCAGCAGGATCAGGTTGTACTAGAACACGATCTGCTAAAGGTTTAATCTTTACTTCCATCATATTTTAAATATTTTAAAGGTTAATGATTAACAATATTAATCATTAATAATGAGCCAAAAACATGCCAAATAGATAATATTAGAATTTTTGATATATATCAATGTCATAATGACATATCATTTATTTTTTTTTAGTAAAAAATTAAACATTAAAATTAAAAAAAAAATTATTATAGATAATATCCAAGTAATTTTTTCTAAAAAATTATTAGTTCTATTTACTCCAAAAAATTGAAAATTTTTTTCCATAAAAGATTGAGAAATAAATCCTTTTTTAGGATTTTGAATTAAAATTACTATAATAAGTAGGAAACACATTAAAATAATTAATAAACTAAAAAAAATAATTAAATACATAATTAATTTTTAATTAAAATTACCAATTATTAATAAATATTTTATTATATAATTGAATAGATAATTTTTTTAAAATTTTATTTAAAAATAAAGAATTATTTAAAAAATTATCATCTTTTGATATAAATTTTTCTATTAAATGAAAATCTTTTTCCCAATTATTATTAGGATTTAAATAATCTTTACAAGAAATTCTAATGATTATTTTAATGATTTTTAAAGGGTTATTATTTATAGTTTTAATTTCAAAATTAATAAATTTTCCTTCTAATATTAGATCTCCTTTTTTATTAGATAAAATATATGGACTATTTTGAATAAAATAATTTTCAAAATTTTTTTGAATTGCAAAAGAAATAAATTGATTAGGTAAATGAATTTCTTCTAAAAAAGTTCCAATTTGAATAATTTTTTTTTTTTAAAAGAAATAGAATAAGAAGTATAACCACTAATTACAATACTTAATAATATAAATAAAATTTTTTTATAATCCATATTGTTTAATTTTTCGATATAATGTTCTTTCAGATATACCTAAATCTTTGGCTGTTTTTCTTCTTTTTCCATTATTTTTTTTTAAAGCTTTTTGAATAAATTCTATTTCTTTTTCTTGTAATGAAAAAATATTAGATTTTTTTTGAAAATTATTGATTTTTTCATAATTTAAATTTTTTTTTGTATTTGAAATATGTTCTAATTTAATTATAGGATCTTTTATTAGATTATTTGAATAAATCATTTTTCCAAATACTTTTTCCATAAGTTGTTGATTATTTTTTATAAAATCATTGTAAGTATTATTTTTATTTTTTATTAATTGTAATGTTAAATTCTTTAAATTGTTTAAATTATTTTTAATTTCAAATAAAACTTTATATAAAAAATCTCTTTTTGTTGAAAAATTTGGTATAAAATTTTTATTAAAATTATTATTAGAAAAAGATAAAGATGGAATATTTTCAGGAATATATTCTTTTAACTTATTAATAGATATTTCACGTTTTGGTTCTATAATAGATATTTGTTCTGTTATATTTTTTAATTGTCTAACGTTCCCAGGCCAAGAATAATTTTCTAAATATTTTAAAGATTCTTTAGAAAGTTTTATTGGAGGCATATGATATTTTTCTGCAAAATCATTAGAAAATTTTTTCCATAATAATGGAATATCTTTTTTACGAAAACGTAAAGGAGGTATATTAATTTGAACTGTATTTAAACGATAATATAAATCTTCTCTAAATTTTCCTTTTTGTATAGATTCTAACATATTTAAATTTGTAGCAGAAACAATACGTATATTAGTTTTTTGTATTTTAGATGATCCTACTTTAATAAATTCTCCAGATTCTAAAATACGTAAAAGACGTACTTGTGTACTTAAAGGGAGTTCTCCCACTTCATCTAAAAAAATAGTTCCACCATTAGATCCTTCAAAATATCCTTTTCGCATATTTGTTGCTCCAGTAAAAGATCCTTTTTCATGTCCAAATAATTCACTATCAATAGTTCCTTCTGGAATAGCCCCACAATTAACAGCAATATAAGAATGATGTTTTCTACAAGAAAAATGATGAATAATTTTTGGAATAAATTCTTTTCCTACTCCACTTTCTCCAAGTACTAATACAGATATATCTGTTGGAGCAACTTGAATAGCTTTTTCTAATGCTCTAAGAAAAGCAAAATCATGACTAATAATATTAAATTTTTGTTTAACCCTTTGTATAATAGATAATTCCATAAAATTAATTAATAATCTATTCTCCTATTAAAGTAGCTGATGTATAATCTATAATATTTATAAATACCATTTGTCCTATTTTATATTTTTTTTTAGGAAAAACAGTTATAATATTTTGAGTATTTCTTCCAAACCAATATTGATCATTTTTTTTAGAAACTCCTTCTATTAAAATTTCTTGTTGTTTTCCTAAATATTTTTTCATATGAAAAATTGAGTGATTTTTTTGCAAATCTATAATTTCTTTTAAACGTCTTTTTTTTATATATAAAGGGACATTATCTTTTAGTTTTTTATAAGCATAAGTTCCAGGTCTAGGAGAATAAGAAAACATATATCCATAATGATATTTTATTTCATTCATTAAACTAATAGTTTTTTTATGATCTTCCTCCTCTTCATTACAAAAACCTGTAATAATATCATGTGAAATAGAACATTCAGGAATAATAGATTTAATTTTTTTAATTAAATTAATATATTTTTCACGAGTATATTTTCTATTCATTAATTTTAATATTTTATTACTTCCAGATTGTACTGGTAGATGAATATGTTTGCAAATATTTTTATGTTTAGAAATAATTTTTATTACTTGAAGTGACATATCATGAGGATTAGAAGTAGAAAAACGAATTCTCATAAATGGAATTTCTTTAGCTAAAAAATCTAAAAGATTAGAAAAATCTATTATTTTTTTATTATTTTCATAATTCCAAATATATGAATCTACATTTTGACCTAAAAGAGTTATTTCTCTATATCCTTGTATATATAAATTTTTACATTCTTTAATGATAGAATAAGGATCTCTACTTCTTTCTCTTCCTCTTGTAAAAGGAACTATACAAAAAGTGCACATATTATCACATCCTCTTGTAATACTCAAAAAAGTTGTTATCTTATTTTTTTTTCTAAATGGAATTATATCACTATAATTTTCTTTATTATTAATTTGTTGTATATTTTTTGGAAATTTATTTTTGAAATATAAATTTATAAAATAAGGTAATTTTTTATAAGAATCTGGATGAATATTAAAATCGATAAGATTTACTTTTTTTAAAAAAAAACTATTATCTTTAGATAAACAACCAATTACTATAAATATTGGATGAATTTTATTATTAGATGTTAAATATTTAATTTTTTTTAATCTATTTATTAATATTAATTCTGGTTTTTTTCTAACAGCACAAGTATTTATTAAAATAATATGAGCTTTTTTTATATTTTTTGTTAAAAAAAATTGATTTTTTAATAAAATAGCAATAATTATTTCACTATCAGAAATATTCATTTGACATCCATAATTTTCTATATAAAAAAATATTTTTTTTATGTGATTCATAATATTTCTCTATTTTTTTATAGAAAATTAAAGATAAAAAAATAAAATGTCATTTTGACATAATTTTTTTTTCATAAAAGATGAAGGTTTTTTTTAGCTAAAAAAATTATTTTTTTTTCCCCTGTAGATTTTTCTTTAATATTTGATAATTTTATAACAGAAACCCATTTATTTTTTTTTATAGTTGCTTTAACCATTTTAATTACAATATTTAAAGAAGGAACTCCAACGTCATTAGTAAAATTAGTTCCTATTCCAAAAAATGGATTAATTTTTTTTTTACAAAAAGAAGAAATAGAAGCTATTTTTGTAGGGGTTAGATTATCGGAAAATATAATTTTTTTTTTATATGGATTAATTTTTAATTTTTTATAATGATTAAGTGTTTCTGTAATAAAGGAATAGGGATCACCACTATCATGTCTAATTCCATCAAATAAATTTGCTAATTTTTTATTAAAATTTTGAAAAAAAATTGGAGTAGTATATGTATCAGATAATGCTATTTTTAAATTTTTTCCATATAAATTTAACCAATTTTCCATAGCTATTTTATCAGCAAGATTAAATCCATATTTAGCTGCATGAAACATAATCCATTCATGTCCTTGAGTACCAATAGGTTTTTTAGAAAAAAGATGGGATAAATGGACATTACTACTTCCCATAAAAAAAGAATTTCCTTTTTTTTTTAAAATATTTAATACTAGTTTATGAACTTTATAAGAAAAACGTCTTCTAGTTCCATATTCTCCTATATAAACTTTTAATTTTTTATAAAAATCTATTTTTTTCTTTGTAAGAAAAATTAATTTTTTATTTGAAATACGTTTAGCACCTGTTAATTGATAATACAATTCAGATATAATCGCCATTAAAGGAACTTCCCATAAAATAGTTCTACTCCATAAACCTTCAATATCTATGTGGATATTTCTTCCATATTGATAAATATGAACTTCTTTAGGATTATATTGATAACTATCTAAATAATCTAAATATTTTGAATCTAAATATGGACAATTTTTTTCTAAAAAAATTCTTTCTTTATTAGATAATTTTAAATTAGACATAGTTTGAAGATTTTTTTTTAAAATTTTTGCAAAATTTTTTGGAAAAGAATGATTTCCTCTATTAATAAATTTATATTTTGCTTTAGTTGAAGGAAATAATTTAATTACAGCATTTTGCATAATAAATTTATAAAAATCATTATCTAATAATGATGATAAAATAGAAAATTCATTCATTAAATATTATAAAATTTCTTTTTTTTAAAATAAAAAGAGACTCTTAAAATAAATTTTTTATTGGTTTTATTGATATAATTAACGTCTACATCTGTTTTTTGTATGATTGTTATAATATTTAGGATAAAAATATAAGTAATAACAAAAAACTAACTAAATATATAATAAATTTAATATATGAAAAAATTATATGGAACAGGTGTAGCGTTAATTACTCCTTTTAACAAAAATGGAACCATTGATTTTAATGGACTTGAAAAGTTAGTAAAATATGTTGAAAAATATGTTAATTATTTAGTAATATTAGGAACTACTTCTGAAGTATCTACTTTAAATAATGAAGAAAAAAATGAAATTATTGAATTTATTAAAAATATAAATCATAAAAAATTACCATTAGTCTTAGGACTTGGTGGAAATAATACAAAAGAAATTATTAAAAAAATAAATAATATTAATTTATCAGATTTTTCAGCTATACTTTCTGTTACTCCTTATTATAATAAACCTTCTCAAGAAGGAATATATCAACATTTTAAATCTATTGTTAATAATACTAATGCTAATATCATTTTATATAATGTTCCTAAAAGAACTGGAACTAATATAAATACTGATACAATAATTAGATTAGCAAATGATTTTCCTACTATTATAGGAATAAAAGAAGCTTCAGGTAATATTTTGCAATATTATAAAATAATTTCTCAAAAACCTAAAAATTTTAGTGTTATTTGTGGAGATGATTTTTTAATATTACCTATAATTTTAGGAGGTGGAGATAGTATCATCTCTGTAATAGCTCAAGGGTTTCCTAAAGAAATTTCTCAATTAATATATTTTTTAAAAAAAAATAAAATAAATAAAGCTTCTTCTATTTTTTATAAAATGATTAAAATGATTGATCTTATTTATGAAGAAGGGAATCCTACAGGAATTAAAACTTTATTAAGTATTATAGGAATATGTTATTCTAATGTTAGACTACCATTAGTAAATGGAACATTAATGTTAAAAAAAAAAATACAAAAATTATTTAAAAAAATAAATTAATTTATGTTTAAAAAAAAAATATTAATAGGTTTAAAAAAACAACTAAATAAAGAATTAGAATCATCTTTATTATATTTATCTATGGCATCTTGGGTGGAATATAAATATGGAAATTTAGAAGGTATTTATAATTTTTTATATGATCATTCTGAAGAAGAAAAAAAACACATGTTGAAATTGATAAAATATCTTAATAAAAGAGGAGCTTATGCTGATATTGTTTATCAATTTAATTTAAAAAAATCATGGAATACTTTAAAAGAATTATTTCAAAAATTATATAAACATGAACAAAAAATTTCTGATGAAATAAATTTATTAGTAGATTTATCTTTGAAAGAAAAAGATTTTTTTACTTATAATTTCTTACAATGGTATGTAGAAGAACAAATAGAAGAAGAAGGATTAAGTAAAATGATATTAGATAAAATTAATTTTTTAGAAAATGATAAAGGAGGTTTATATTTATTTGATTATGATTTAAAAAATTTTCATAAAAAAAATAAATTATGAAAAAAATTTTTTTATTATTATTAATTTTAATTTCTTTTTCTTTTCATTTAGAACAAATAAATTTTAAAAAATCTTTTTTTGATTATTATTTTTTTTTAAAAAAAAAAAATATAATAATATTTAATAATTTTTCTAAAAAAATATTGAATTTTTTAAAAAAAAATACTATTGAAAAAAAAAATGAAAATTTTTTATTTAAAAAAGGAGTATATTATTTTAATCATTCTTTAGATTTTGATTTAGATCAGACAAATACTGATTTATCAATCAAAATATTTAATCAATTTATTAAAGAATATCCTAATCATATAAAAATAAAAGAAGCCAATAAATTTTTAAAAATTTTATTAAAAAAAATAGAAAAGAGAGATTATTATATTGCTAATACATATTATTTAATGAATGAATATAAAGCTTCTTTAATGTATTTCAAAAATTTCATAATTAATTATCCAAACAGTATTTTAAAAGAAAATGTTTTATATAAAATTTGTTTAAATACATATCAATTAGTAAATTCTTCTAAAAAAAAAAATATTTTTTTTTAGAAGAATTTAATTTATATATAAAATTATATCCAAAATCAAATAAAATAAAAAAATTAAATTTTTTATATAAAAAATTATTTAAATAATGAATTTTAAAGAGATTAAATCTCCAATAAATACAGAAACTATAGATTGTTTAAAATTAGAAAAAAAATCAGGAAAAAATATTTATGAAACTATTTCTATTTTAGAAAAAGTAGCTAATAAAATGAATTTTTTTTTAAAAAAAAATTTAGATAAAAAATTAGAAGATTTTAATTTTATGAATAAAAATAATTTAGAAGAAATTATTGAAAATCAAGAACAAATAAATTTATCTAAATCTTATGAAAAATTACCAAAAACAACATCTATGGCTATTCAATATTTATTAAAAAATAAATTAAAAATTAATTAAATTTTTTTTTATAATCTTTTAAAAAAATATCTAAACCCAAATTAGTTAATGGATGATATAAAAGAGAACATAAAATTTTTAAAGGAGTAGTAATAGCATATATTCCTATTTTAGAACATTCTATAATGTGTAAAGAATTTCTTATAGAAGCTGCTAATATTTTTGTATTAAAATGATAATTATCAAAAATTAATTTAATTTCTTTAATTAAATTTAATCCATTATATTTAATATCATCTAATCTACCTATAAAAGGAGAAACATAAGTTGATCCAGATTTTGCAGCTAAAATAGCTTGTGTAGATGAAAAAATTAATGTACAATTAGTTTTAATTTTTTTTTTATAAAAATATTGAATAGCTTGTAATCCATCTTTTGTAATTGGAATTTTTATTACAATTTTTGGATTTAAAGAAGCAATTTTTTTTCCTTCTTCAATCATATCTTTATAATTTGTACTAATTATTTCTGCACTAACATCTCCTTTATTAATTATGTTACATATAGAAATATAATGTTCATAAATTTGATTTTTTTGAATAGATTCTTTTGCAATTAAAGAAGGATTAGTCGTTACTCCATCTAATAATCCTAATTTTTTAGCTTTTTTTAATTCTTCTAAATTTGCTGTATCTATAAAAAATTTCATATTAATCTTTTAGAAATAACACAAATTTATACAATAAAAAATTTTTAAAAAATTAAAAATAAAAATTTGTAAATTTATACAGATAAAAATTAGAATAATTATGTCATTTTTTGATGTTATTATTATAGGAAGTGGACCTGGTGGATATGTAGCAGCTATAAGATCTGCACAACTTGGAATGAAAACTGCTCTTATAGAAAAAGAATCTTTAGGAGGAGTTTGTTTAAATTGGGGTTGTATTCCTACAAAATATCTTTTAAATCAAGCTAAAATTTTACATAAAATAAAAAAAAATCAATTCTTTTTTAGTTTAAATAATAAAATACAAATTGATTTTCCTAAAATTATATCTAATAGTAGAAATATAGTTAAAAAAATGAATGAAGGAGTATCATTTTTAATGAAGAAAAATGGAATTCATATTATTCATGGAAATGCAAAATTAAAAAATAATAAAAAAATTGAAGTTCATCAAACTACAAAAAAAGTTCAAGAATATTCAGCATCTAATATTATTATAGCAACAGGAGAAAAATCTAAAATAGATCCTAATTTTAAATTAGATTTTAATAAAATTATAGATTTCAAAAAAGCTTTAACATTATCTGTTTTACCTAAAAAAATGATTATTGTAGGATCTGGATCTATTGGTTTAGAATTTGCTTCTTTTTATCATTCTATGGGAACAGATATTATTATTATAGAAAAAAGTTCTTTACTATGTCCAAATGTAGATGAAGAAATTTCTAATCAATTAAAAATATCTTTAGATAAAAGAGGAATTAAAAATTATGTATCTTCTTTTATTAAAAAAATAAATTATACTAATAAAGGGAGTATTTTAACTGAAATTTCTACATCTAAAAAGAACATTGTAATAGAAACTGATATTATACTTTCCGCTATTGGAATGATTCCTAATATTCATTTTTTAGATTTAGAACAAATAGGGATACATACTAATAAAAAAGGATATATAATAGTAGATAAAAATTATCAAACAAATATAAATGGTTATTATGCGATTGGAGATGTAATTAATACTCCATCTTTAGCTCATGTTGCGACTCAAGAAGCTATAATATGTATTGAAGCTATAAAAGGATTAAAACCTCAAAATATAGATTATAATAATATTCCAAAATGTGTTTATTGTTTCCCTGAAATAGCTTCTGTAGGATATACAGAAAAACAAGCTAAAGAACAAGGATATACTATTAAAATAGGTAAATTTCCTTTTAGTGCACTTGGAAAATCTATATGTGATGAAGAAACAGAGGGTTTTGTAAAAGTTATTTTTGATAGTAAATATGATGAATGGTTAGGGTGTCATATGATAGGTAATAATGTAACGGATTTAATATCAGAAGTAGTAATATCTAGAAAATTAGAAGCTACTAATTATGAACTTTTAGGATGTATTCATCCTCATCCTTCATTAAGTGAATCTATTTTAGAAGCGATAGCAAATGCTTATGGAAGAGCTATCCATTTATAAAATACATTCATTAATAAATAAATTATAAATTTAATTTTTTTTTATTAATTTTTACTTATTAGTATAGTATGAGACATATTATCTTATTTGGACCTCCAGGATGTGGAAAAGGAACTCAAGCTAAAATTTTATCTAAAAAATTAGGATTTATTCATTTATCTACAGGAGATATATTTAGAAATCATATAAAAAATAAAACTTCTTTAGGAGAAAAAGCTCGTTATTATATTAATAAAGGTTTTTTAGTACCAGATATAATAACTAATAATATGTTAAATATAGAAATAAAAAAAACTTTCAATTATAAAGGAATTATTTATGATGGATACCCTAGAACAAAATATCAAATTTTTTCTTTAGAAAAATTTTTAAAGAAATCATATTTAGGAGATATCAATCTAATTTTTTCTTTTTCTATAGAAAAAGAATTATTAACAAATAGACTCTTAAAAAGAGGAAAAACTAGTTTACGTGATGATGATATAAATATTAAAATTGTTCAAAAAAGAATAGAAGAATTTTATAAAAAAACGGCTTTTATTTGGAGTGGGGAAAAATGGAAAAATATTTTGGTAAAATTAAATGCTTCTTTTTCTATTAAAGATATTTCTATTTTTATTGAAAAAAAATATAATAAAATTGTAAACAATGAAAGATAATTTTATAGATTTTATAAAAATTTTTTGTAAAAGTGGAGATGGAGGAGATGGGTTTGTTCATTTTAATAAAACAAAATATAGAAGAAAAGGGAAACCGGATGGAGGATCAGGAGGAAAAGGGGGAGATCTTATTATAAAAGGTAATTCTCATATTAATACTTTTTATCATTTAAAATATCATAGACATTGGATCGCTAAATCTGGTTATTCAGGTAAAAAAAATAATTTAACTGGAGGAAATGGAAAAAATTTATATAT
Source organism: Blattabacterium cuenoti (assembly GCF_014252455.1). Taxonomy (GTDB): domain Bacteria; phylum Bacteroidota; class Bacteroidia; order Flavobacteriales; family Blattabacteriaceae; genus Blattabacterium; species Blattabacterium cuenoti_R. Next base: position 414,941 of record NZ_CP060245.1, on the reverse strand, counting down.
AGATGTTCCTATAGGAACTATTATTAAAGATGTAAATAAAAATATTATTGCAGAAATTATTAATAATAATCAAAAAAAAATTTTATTTCAAGGAGGGAAAGGAGGACATGGAAATTTTTTTTTTAGAAAATCAAAAAATCCATATTATTATCAATATGGAATAAAAACTATAGGTAATTGGATATTTTTAGAATTAAAAATTTTATCAGATGTGGGTTTAATTGGATTTCCTAATGTTGGAAAATCTACTTTATTATCTATTTTAACAAATGCTAAACCAAAAATAGGTAATTATTCGTTTACTACTAAAATTCCAAATTTAGGAATGGTAAAAATGAATGATTCTTCATTTATTATAGGAGATATTCCAGGAATTATAGAAAAAGCTTCAGAAGGAAAAGGCTTGGGTCATTTTTTTTTGAAACATGTAGAACGTAATTATATTTTGTTATTTTTAATTTCTGCAGAAAAAGAAAATCAAAAAAAAAAATATTTAATTTTATTAAATGAATTGAAACAATTTAATATTCAATTATTAAAAAAAAAACGTTTATTAGTTATTTCTAAATCAGATTTAATTGATGATAATAAAAAGAATAAAATAAAAAAAATATTTTCTACATTAAAAGAAAATATTTTTTTTATATCTTCTTTTTCAAAAGAAGGAATTCAAAAATTAAAATATATTATATGGAAAACACTTAAATTAAAATAATTTTTTTAAAACTAGATTTTTATCTATATTTAAAACTTTATTTTCATTTATGTGATTGATATTAAAAAAATAATCTATAAAAATTTTTTCACAAAAATAACGTAATCCTCTCGCACCTAAACCTAATTTAATAGTTTCATCTACAATTATATCTAAAGCTTCGTCTGAAATATTCATAGATATTTTATCCATTAAAAATAATTTTTTGTATTGTTTAATTAAAGAATTTTTTGGCTCTTTTAATATTTTTTTTAAAACATTTTTATTTAATGGATCTAAATAAGTAATAATAGGAAATCTTCCAATCAGTTCTGGAATTAATCCAAATTTTATTAAATCATTTCCTATAATTTTAGATAAAAAATTTTTTTGATATTTTTTTTTTTTTGAAAAAAAACTTATAGGAGATATTTGATTAGTTCTATATGATATAATTTTTTCTAATCCATCAAAAGTCCCCCCAGCAATAAATAATATATTTTCTGTATTAATTGGTATCATTTTTTGATCTGGATGTTTACGGCCTCCTTGAGGAGGAACATTAATAATAGATCCTTCTAATATTTTTAATAAAGCTTGTTGTACTCCTTCTCCAGAAACATCTCTAGTAATTGATGGATTACTAGTTTTTTTAGAAATTTTATCAATTTCATCTATAAAAACAATTCCTTTTTCAGCAAAATTTATATCATAATTTACAGATTGTAATAATTTTGTTAAAATAGATTCTACATCTTCTCCAACATATCCTGCTTCTGTTAAAGTAGTAGCATCGGCGATAGTAAATGGTAATTCTAAAAATTTAGAAATACTTTTAGCTAATAAAGTTTTTCCTGTTCCAGTATTTCCTATTAATAAAATATTAGATTTTTCAATTTCTATGTCTTCATTTTTTTTTAAAAATTTAATTTTTTTATAATGATTATAAACAGCAACAGATATAATTTTTTTTGTTTCATTTTGTCCTATAATATATTGATCTAAAAATTTTTTAATTTCTTTAGGTTTTTTAACATTTATTATATTTTCATAATTTTTATATTTTTTTTTTATATCAAATTTATTATGAATAATAGAATATGTTTTTTCTATACAAAAATTACAAATATAACTATTAATCCCTGATACAAGAAAAGTTATTTCACTTTTTTTTCTATTACAAAAATTACATGTTTTTTCCATAAAATTTTAACTTTTTTTGTATTGATTTTTTTAGGAAGGATTTATTATGGAGCAAGCGAACTATATCACATCGCTACAACCTAATTACCTTTGCTGCGTTCCCACCCTGGAGGGGTTTATAGGGAGCAGATTGTATAGTACTTGCTCCAAGTTTGTCAAATATAAAAAAAAATTATAAATTATTCCTTTTTTTAAAAAAATTATTCCTCATTTATGGAAACAAAATATGTTTTTGTTACAGGAGGTGTTACTTCTTCTTTAGGAAAAGGAATTATTTCTTCTTCATTAGGGATGTTATTAAAAAATAGAGGATATAAAGTAACAATTCAAAAATTAGATCCTTATTTTAATATTGATTCAGGAACATTAAATCCATATGAGCATGGAGAATGTTTTGTTACTAAAGATGGAGTTGAAACAGATTTAGATTTAGGACATTATGAACGTTTTTTAAATCAATCTACTACAAAAGAAAATAATATTACTTCTGGATTAATATATAAAACTGTTATTGACAATGAAAGAAAAGGACTTTATTTAGGAAAAACAGTGCAAGTAATACCTCATATAACCAATGAAATTAAAAGACGTATAAAAATTTTAGAAACAATTAATAATTATGATATAATTATTATTGAAATAGGTGGAACTGTTGGAGATATAGAAAGTCTTCCATATATTGAATCAGTACGTCAATTAAAATGGGAATTAGGAAAATTTAATGGAATAGTTATTCATTTAACGTTATTACCTTATATAAAATCTACAGGGGAAATAAAAACTAAACCGACTCAACATTCTATTAGAAAATTAATGGAAAATGGTATTAAAGCTGATATTTTAGTTTGTAGAACAGAAAAACATATAACAAAAAATATTCGTAAAAAATTAGCATTATTTTGTAATGTTCAATTAAAAAATGTAATAGAATCTATTAATACTAATATTATATATAATATTCCATGTTTATTACATAAACAAAATTTTGATAAAGAAGTTTTAAATAATTTAAATTTATCTTCTTTAATTCATCCAAATTTAAAAAATTGGAAAATTTTTATCAAAAAATATAAAAATCCTAAATATGAAATTACTATAGCTTTAGTAGGAAAATATGTATCATTACATGATTCTTATAAATCTATAACAGAAGCTTTAATTCATGCAGGAACAGAAAAAGAAATTTTTATTAATATTAAATGGATATATTCTGGAATAATTAAAAAAACAAATATTAAAGATTATTTTAATGGAATTTCTGGTATTTTGATAGCACCTGGATTTGGAACCAGAGGAATAGAAGGAAAAATACTTGTAGCGAAATATGCAAGAGAAAATCAAATTCCTTTTTTAGGAATATGTTTAGGAATGCAAATAGCAATTATAGAATTTGCTAGAAATGTTTTAAATATGAAAAAAGCTGAAAGTCATGAAACTAATCCAGAGACTTCATGTCCAGTTATTAGTTTAATGGAAGATCAAAAAAATATGTTAAAAAAAGGAGGAACTATGCGTTTAGGAAATTGGAAATGTTCTTTATTAGAAGGATCTAAAATTTTTGATATTTATGGTAAAAAAAAAGTAATTTTTGAAAGACATAGACATAGATATGAATTTAATAATGCTTATATAAATGTTTTTTCTAATGCAGGAATGAAACCTGTAGGTATTAATCCTGAAACAGGATTAGTAGAAGCTGTTGAATTATATAATCATATTTTTTTTTTAGGAGTACAATATCATCCAGAATATACAAGTACAGTAAATAATCCTCATCCTATATTTACTTATTTTGTACAAATTTCTAAAAATTATAATAATAATTATAATAATTATCATTATATATGAAAAATAAAAATTTAGATTACAATTATATAATAGGATTAATAATAATATTATGTATTGTAATTTTTTTTACATTTTTTTTAGATAGAGAATTTTTAATAGAAAAAGAACAAAAAGGAATAACATCATTATATAATGATGTTAATTTATATGAAAAGGAAAAAACAATTTATGATAATAAAATAAAAAATAATTTTATTTTAGAAAATAAAGTTTTAAAATTTAAAATTTCTAATTTAGGTGGTGGGATTGATGAAGTTTTTTTAAAAAAATATAAAGCTTATAATAATATTGATTCATTACATAATAAGAATCTTTTTTTAATTAAAAATTCTAGTTTTTTATATAAAATGATTTTTTATAAAAAAAAAAATTCTTTAAAAAAGAATGAATTTATTAATACTAATTTTTTATATTTTTATCCAGTTTTTTTTAAAAAAAACATCTTAATTTTAAGAGCAAATAATCCATATGGAAAAGGATATATAGAATATTTATATTCTTTAAAAGAAAATGAATATAATATTCGTTTTATTGTAAGGACTATTGATTTTTATCCAAAAAATGAAAAAGTATCAATTTTTTTAGAACAAAAAATATTTTCTTTAGAGAAAGATAGAGATTGGGAAAATTCTTACACTCAAGGATACGTTTCTTATAAAAAGAATATTCATAATATACATTCTAAAATAGATTATTTATCTGAAAAAAAGAATGAAAAAAAATATTTATCTAATGTAAATTGGATAGCTTATAAACAACAATTTTTTGCATCTATTTTTATGATGGATAAATCTTTTCAAGATTTTTATATTTTTTCTGAAAATTTTTCATCAGGAAATTTTTTAAAAAAAATACAATCTAAAGTTAATTTAAAAATTAAAAAAAATGAAGAATTAAATATTCCTTTTCAATTTTATTTTGGTCCATTAAATTTTAATTTAATAAAAAATTATAATAGAAATTTAGAAAATATTATTCCGTTTGGATGGGGTTTTTTAAAATGGATTAATAAATATTTTTTTTTATTAATTTTTCAGTTTTTAGAAAAAACTAATTTAAATTATGGAATTATTATTATTTTAATGACTATTGTAGTTAAATTAATATTATCTCCAATAACTTATAAACAATATAAATTAAATGCGATGATGAAATTAATTCGTCCAGAATTAGACGAATTAAATAATAAATTGAAAAATTCAGATCCTTTAAAAAAACAAAGGGAAATAATGAAATTATATAAAAAAGTAGGAATTAATCCTATGTCTGGATGTCTATCTACTATTTTTCAAATTCCTATTTTTTATTCATTATTTAAATTTTTTCCAACTTTAATTAATTTGAGAGGAAAATCATTTTTATGGGTAGATGATTTAACATCATATGATTCTATTTATAAAATACCATTTACTATACCATTTTATGGTAATCATGTTAGTTTATTAACTTTATTATATTCTTTAGCTCTTTTATTATATACCAAAATAAATAATAACAATGATAAAAATAATGATTATAATAAAAATAATATGCCAAATATGAATTTTTTATTATATTTGATGCCTATAATGATGTTATTATTTATAAATAGTTATGCTTCTGCTTTATCTCTTTATTATTTAATATCTAATATTATTAATATTAGTTTAATTTTTATTATTAAAAAATATATTTTGAATGAGAAAAAAATTTTTAATATAATTCAAAAAAATAAAAAAAAATAATTTTTTATTTTATATAATTAATTTTATTTCTTTTTGAGAAAAAAAAGATATTTTTTTATTATTATAAAGTTCAATAACTATATTTCCTGTTTTTGTTATATTTCTAATAATTCCACTTATAATTTTTTTTTTATAATTAGAAGAATAAATATAAAAAAAAGATATTTTATCTTTTAAATAAAGATTATTAATATAATAATTTCTAATAAAAATTTCACCGTAATTTTTAAAAAAAATATATTCTTTTTGAATTGAAAAAATTATTTTATTCAATAATTTTTTTAAATTAAATTGTTTTTTTAAAATTTTTTTTAAAGAAGATGCATTAATTTTATTATCAAAATCAGTTTGATTTACATTTAATCCAATTCCAATAATAAAAGTATGTATTTTTTTATAAAAAATATTATTTTCTATTAATATTCCTCCTATTTTTTTTTTTTTAAAAAAAATATCATTTGGCCATTTTATCCAAAAATTTTTATTATAATTTAATAAAATTTTATGAATAGCATTACTAATAATAACATTAATTATATATCCTTTATGTATAGGGAGTATTAATGATTGTAAAATAATACTAAAAGTTAAATTTTTTCCTTTTTCTGTAATCCAATAATTATTTCTAAAACCTTTTCCATTCTTTTGATTGAAAGACAAAATAATAGTCCAATTTTTTTTATATTTTATAATATTTTTTTTTGCATATTGATTAGTAGAATCAACTTTTTTTAATAAAATTAGATATATTGGCCAAATAAATTTTTTCAAATTTTTTAATTTAAAAAAATTACTTTTTTTTACAGTGAAAATTTTATTTTTGTTAAAAAAAATAACTATAAATTTTATATAAAATATATAAGTTTTGTTATTAAAAAAAATTATAGAAGGAATTAAAATTGTAAAAGGTCAAAATATATCTATTTTAGATTTAAAAAATAGGAATAATTTTATTTGTGATTATTTTATTATTTGTGAAGGAAAATCTCAAAATCAAGTTTATGCTATATTTCAATCTATAGAAAAAACTACAATTAAAACATTAAATCAAACACCTTGGCACATAGAAGGAATAAAAAATGGAGAATGGATTTTAATAGATTATATTTCTATAGTTGTACATATTTTTCAAACAAAAATTAGATTACATTATAATATAGAAAATCTTTGGAAAAAAAATTAATAAATAAACTTGATTTATATTAAAATAAATGAAGAAAATTTATGATAAATAAAAAAGTCAAAAGTAAAAATAACTTTTTTTGGATATATGCTGTAATATTAGCCATATTTTTAGGTATATTTTTTTTAAAATCTTCTTTTTATAATCCTAAAAAAATAAATCAAGATTATTTTTTTAAAATTTTTATAAAAGGAGATGTTAAAAAAATAATCATAAAACATAGAGAATTAGTTTTAGTTTATTTAAAAAAAGAAAATTTATCATATACAGATAGAATAAATCCATTTATAAATAGAAAAAAAATTATGACAAATTCTTTTCAATATGAATTTGAAATAGGAGATTTACAATTTTTTCAAAGAAAATTTGAAGAATATAAAAAAAAATATCATTTAAATACTATTATTGATTTTAAAAATCAACAAGAATATACTATTACTAAATTTTTTTTTGATTATGGAATATTTTTAATATTATTAATTATTTTTTGGGTTTTTATTTTCCGAAAAATAGGTGCTACTGGTGGTGGACCTGGTGGACAAATATTTAATATTGGAAAATCTAGAGCTAGATTATTTGATGAAAGTGATAATATAAAAATAACATTTAAAGATGTTGCTGGTTTAGAAGGAGCTAAAGAAGAAGTTCAAGAAATTGTAGAATTTTTAAAAAGTCCTAAAAAATATACTAAATTAGGGGGTAAAATCCCAAAAGGAGCACTTTTAATAGGAGCCCCCGGTACTGGAAAAACTTTATTAGCAAAAGCTGTAGCAGGAGAAGCAAAAGTTCCATTTTTTTCTTTATCTGGTTCTGATTTTGTAGAAATGTTTGTAGGAGTTGGAGCTTCTAGAGTAAGAGATTTATTTGAAAAAGCTAAAGATAAATCACCATGTATAATTTTTATAGATGAAATAGATGCTATAGGAAGAGCTAGAGGAAAAAGTAGTATCGCTGGATCTAATGATGAAAGAGAAAATACTTTAAATCAATTATTGACAGAAATGGATGGTTTTGGGACTCATACTAATGTTATTGTTTTAGCAGCAACTAATAGATCCGATATTTTAGATAAAGCATTACTTCGTCCTGGACGTTTTGATCGTACTATATTAGTAGATCCACCTGAATTAAATGAAAGAAAAGAAATATTTCAAGTACATTTAAAAAAATTAATATTATCTAAAAAAGTAGATATTGATTTTTTAGCAAGACAAACACCAGGATTTAGTGGAGCGGATATTGCTAATATTTGTAATGAATCAGCATTGATTGCTGCTAGAAAAAATAGATCTCAAATAGAAAATAAAGATTTTTTAGATGCGATAGATCGTATTATAGGAGGATTGGAAAAGAAAAATAAAATTATTAAACCAAATGAAAAAAAAAGAATAGCTTATCATGAAGCTGGACATGCGATGATTAGTTGGTTATTAGAACATGCAGCTCCTTTAGTTAAAGTAACCATTGTTCCTAGAGGAAAATCTTTAGGATCAGCGTGGTATCTTCCTGAAGAAAGACAACTAACTACTCCAGAACAAATGAAAGATGAAATATGTGCTTTATTAGCTGGAAGATCAGCAGAAGAAATTATTTTTAATAGTATTTCTACTGGAGCTTTAAATGATTTAGAAAAAGTAACGAAACAAGCACAATCTATGGTAGTAATTTTTGGTTTAAATGAAAAAATAGGAAATATTTCTTATTATGATTCCACAGGACAAAATGAATTTACTTTTTCTAAACCTTATAGTGAAAAAACTGCTCAAATTATTGATGAAGAAATTTCTAAAATTATTAATGAACAATATAAAAGAGCTAAAAATATATTAAAAAATAATGAAAAAAAATTATCTTTATTGGCTAATAAATTATTGGAAAAAGAAGTTCTTTTTAGAGAAGATTTAAAAAATATCTTTGGAGAAAGATCATTTTCATGTTAAATAATATAAAAAAATACAAAAAAAATAAAAAAGAATTTTTAATCAGATTTTTTTATGGATTAATTTATGTTTTTTTAATTCTTTTTTCTATTGAAAAAGGAGAAAAATTTTTTAGAGTTATTATGATGTTTCTGTCTATTTTATGTTTTATTGAATTTTTAATAATTTTAAAAACAAATATTTTATTAATTAAATTATCTTCCTTTATTTTATTATTTTCAATTATTTTAGATATTTTTATGTCAAAAGGTTTATATTTATATATAATATGTTTTATTCCTTATTTTATTATATTTTTTACTATTCAATTATTTTCTATAAAATATTCTAATAAAGAAAAATATATACAAATTAGTAATTTAATTGTTGGATTAGTTTATATCATAATTCCTTTTTATTTAGCTTCTTATATGTATACAAAATATAATAAAGGTAAAGAATTAATATTAGGGACTTTTATACTTATATGGATTAATGATACTTTATCCTATTTAATAGGAAAAAAATGGGGAAAAAGAAAAATTTCTGTATCTATATCTCCTAAAAAATCAATAGAAGGTATTATAGGAGGATTTTTTTTTAGTTTTATATTTGGTATTTTTTTGTATAAAATATGGATAGATAAATATTGGTTAATATTTTCTGTTATTATTCCAATTTTTTCTACAATAGGAGATCTTGTAGAATCAACTATTAAAAGATTTTGTAATGTGAAAAATTCAGGAATATTGTTTCCTGGCCATGGTGGGTTTTTAGATAGATTAGATAGTTTTATATTTGTTATTCCGATTATAGCTACTATAATAGAGACTACTATTATCATTAAATAATTAATATGATTCATAAAGAAGGATATTCTTTTTTATTATATTTTTTAATTTTATTTTTAATAATAATTTTATTTTCTATTTTTTTATTTTCTAAATTAATTATATTAATAATTTCTTGTTGTTTAATTATATTTTATTGTTTTTTTTTATTTTTTTTTAGAAATCCAAAAATAATTATTAATAATAAAAATAATAAAGAAATACTTTCACCTGCTGATGGAAAAATTGTTAAAATTAAAAAACTTTTTGAAAATGAATTTTTACATCATGATTGTATTTGTATTTCTATTTTTATGTCTCCATTAAATGTCCATGTAAATAGATTTCCTATATCTGGAAAAATTATTTATGTAAAATATTATCCAGGTAAACATTTTTTAGCATGGAATGATAAATCTTCAATATATAATGAAAGAACAACTCTTGTTATAGAAGAAAAAAATACAAAAAAAAATTTTTTATTGAGACAAATAGCAGGTTTTTTAGCCCGTCGTATTAAAATTTATGCTAAAAAAAATTCTTTTGCTATAAAAGGTAAAGAATTTGGTTTTATTAAATTTGGATCTAGAATAGATCTTTATCTTCCTTTAAAATCTATTCTATTGATTCAAAAAGGTGATTATGTTTTTGGGGGAAAAACAATTATAGCTGAAGTTACTTAACTTCTTCGTATTCAACGTCTTGCACGTTTTCAGTTCCTTTATTATTTTTTTTATTTTCTGGATTATTAGTTTTATTATTTTTTGTTGTATTAGTCGTTTTATTTTTATCAGAATAAATATCTTGTGATGCTTGTGTCCATGCTTGATTTAATTTATTCATACAAGTATCTATATTATTAATATCTTTTTTATTATAAGCTTTTTTTAATTCTTCTAATAAAGATTCAATATTTTTTTTATTATTTTCTGATAATTTTTCTCCATAATCTTTTAATTGTTTTTCAGTTTGAAAAATTTGATTATCAGCCATATTTAATTTATCTATTTTACCTTTAATTTTTTCATCTTTTTTAGCATTTTCTTCTGCTTCTCTTTTCATTCTAGATACTTCATCTTGATTTAATCCTGATGAAGTTTCAATTCGAATAGATTGTTCTTTATTTGTTCCCTTATCTTTAGCTGAAACATTTAATATTCCATTAGCATCAATATCAAAAATAACTTCTATTTGAGGTGTTCCTCTTGGAGCTGGAGGAATATCTACTAAATCAAATCTCCCTATTTCTTTATTATCATTAAACATTGGTCTTTCTCCTTGACCTACTCTAATAGTTACAGCGGATTGATTATCTGCTGCTGTAGAAAAAATTTCTGATTTTTTGGTAGGAATAGTAGTATTAGATTCTATTAATTTAGTAAAAACGCTACCTAAAGTTTCAATTCCTAAAGATAAAGGAGTAACATCTAATAATAAAACATCTTGAACATCTCCACTTAAAACTCCTCCTTGTATAGCAGCACCTATAGCGACTACTTCATCTGGATTTACATTTTTAGATGGTTGTTTTTGAAAAAAGGTTTTTACTTCTTCTTGAACTTTTGGAATACGTGTAGACCCTCCAACTAAAATAATTTCATCTATATCTTTAATAGTTAAATTTGCAGATTTTAATGCTTTATTACAAGGATTAATAGAACGACGAATTAAATTTTCAGATAATTGTTCAAATTTAGAACGAGTTAATTTTATAACTAAATGTTTTGGACCAGAATCTGTAGCGGTGATATATGGTAAATTAATTTCTGTTTGTTTAGAAGATGATAATTCTATTTTTGCTTTTTCAGAAGCTTCCTTTAAACGTTGTAATGCCATAGGATCTTTTCTTAGATCAATTTTTTCTTGATATTTAAATTCATTAGCTAAATAATTAATAATGATTTGATCAAAATCATCTCCACCTAAATGAGTATCACCATTAGTGGAAAGTACTTCAAAAACACCATCTCCTAATTCTAAAATAGAAACATCAAAAGTTCCTCCACCCAAGTCATAAACTACAATTTTTTTATTTTGATGAGATTTATCTAATCCATATGCTAATGCTGCTGCAGTAGGTTCATTAATAATTCTTTCTACTTTTAGTCCAGCTATTTCTCCCGCTTCTTTAGTAGCTTGTCTTTGTGCATCATTAAAATATGCAGGAACAGTAATAACTGCTTTATTAATTATTTTACCTAAATAATCTTCTGCTGTTTTTTTCATTTTTTGAAGAATCATAGCAGATATTTCTTGAGGTGCATATAATCTATTATCAATACTTACTCTAGGAGTATTATTATTTCCTTTAATTATTTTATATGGAAAATTTTTGATTTCTTCTGAAATTTCAGAAAAATTTCTTCCCATAAAACGTTTTATAGAAAAAATAGTTTTTTGTGGATTAGTTACTGCTTGTCTTTTTGCTGGATCTCCTATTTTTCTTTCTCCTCCATCGATAAAAGCGACTATAGATGGAGTAGTTCTTTTTCCTTCTGAATTAGGGATAACAATAGGATCATTTATTTCCATAACTGAAACACAAGAATTTGTAGTTCCTAAATCTATTCCTATAATTTTACTCATGTTTTTTAATACATTTTTTTTATATATTCATGTTCAATCATTATGCCATAATAAAATTTTTAATAAATATGGCAAATTTAAACTAAAAAAATTTTATTATTAATATGACAAAAAGACATATTTATATCTTATAATTTTAAAAATTTTCATATTTTTATATATTAAAATTTTATAAAAAAATGGATTTTTTAAGTTTTAAAACTAATTCAAAAAATAAAATAAATTATAATAAAAAATGGGTTATTATTGATGCTAATAATCAATATCTTGGAAGATTAGCGTCTAAAATATCTTTAATAATAAGAGGGAAACATAAATCCTATTTTTCTCCAAATATAGATTGTGGTGATTATGTAATAGTAATTAATTCTACAAAAATTAAATTATCTGGAAAAAAATGGATGCAAAAAAAATATATTTATTATACAGGGTATCCTGGTGGACAAAAAATTATTTCTATTAAAGATCTTTTTAAAAAAAATCCTAATAAATTATTATATAAATCTGTAAAAGGTATGTTACCTAAAAATAGGTTAAGTCAAAAAATAATTAAAAATCTTCATATTTATCAAAAAGAGAAACATAACCATAAAGCTCAAAAACCTTTTTTAATAAAAAATTAAAATGATTATTCATACTATAGGAAGAAGAAAAAGATCATTAGCTCGTATATATTTAACATATGGGAATGGAAAAATTATTATTAATTCTAAAGATTATAAAAAATATTTTATAAAAAATATTAATATAAAAATATTATATCCATTTCAAATAATAAATAATAATAAATTTGATATTTTTATTAAAGTTTGTGGAGGTGGATTTAATGGTCAAGCAGAAGCTATTCGATTAGCGATAACTAGAGCTCTTTGTAAATTAGATATAAAAAATAGAAATGTATTAAAATCTAAAGGATTATTAACTAGAGATTCTAGAGAAGTAGAAAGAAAGAAATTTGGACAAAAAAAAGCAAGAAAAAAATTTCAGTTTTCAAAACGTTAAAAAATAAATAAAATTATCAAAAAAAATGGATATTAATATTCAAGATTTATTGAAAGCTGGAGTCCATTTTGGACATTTAACTCGAAAATGGAATCCAAATATGCGACCTTTTATTTTTATGAAAAAATCTGGGATTCATATTATAGATTTATCAAAAACTATAATAAAATTAAAAGAAGCTTGTATAGGTTTAAAAAAAATAATTTCTATAGGAAAAAAAGTTTTATTTGTAGGAACAAAAGAACAAGCTAAAGAAAAAGTTTGTTTATATGCAAAAAAAATTAATATGCCTTGTGTAACAGAAAGATGGTTAGGTGGACTTTTAACTAATTTTACTACTATTCGTAAATCTGTTAAAAAAATGAATAATATAGAAAAAATGAAAAAGAATGGAACATTTGATACATTATCAAAAAAAGAACGTTTATCTATTAATAAATTATATATGAAATTATATAAAAATTTAGGAAGTATATCTACTATGAATCATTTACCTGGAGGTATTTTTTTAATTGATCCTTATAAAGAAAAAATAGCTTTATCTGAAGCAAAAAAATTAAATATTCCAATTTTTGCAATAATAGATACTAATACAAATCCACATGGGATAGAATATCCCATTCCATCTAATGATGATTCTTCTAAATCTATTAATATTATTTTAGAATTTATAATAAATACTATAAAACAAACAAATAATAAAAAAGTATAAGAAATTAAAATATTATTATGAAAAGTTCTTTAGTAGATAAAATTAAAAAACTTAGAAAAATAACTGGTATTGGGTTTATGGATTGTAAAATTGCTCTTATAAAAACAAATGAAAATTTTGATAAAGCTATTTTTTGGTTAAAAACAAAAGGGGAAAAAATAGCTTTAAATCGTTCATTTATTGAAACTAAAGAAGGAGGAGTTATATCATCAATAACAATGGATCATACTATTGGTACTATTATTGGATTAAGTTGTGAAACTGATTTTCTTTCTAAAAGTAGAATTTTTTTAAAATTTTTAAATTTTTTATCTAAACATTCTTTATTATTTAAAAATAAAAAAGAATTTTTATCTAGTTTATACAAAAAACAAAGTATTCAAGATCTTATTTTTGAAAAAATGGGAATTATTGGTGAAAAATTAGAATTAAAAATTTTTGAAAGAATAGAATCATTATTTGTCATGAATTATACTCATCATAATAATAAAATAGCAACTTTAATAGGATTTAATAAAAATGTTAATAACAATATAGCAAAAAATATAGCAATGCATATTACAGCTATGAATCCTATTACTATAGATAAAGATAAAATTCCAAATGATTTAATAAAACAAGAAATTGAAATTATTCATAAACAAATTAAAATAGAAAAACTTCCATATGATAAAAAAGAAAAAATAGTTTCAGGTAAATTAAAAAAATTTATATCAGAGAATACTTTATTAAATCAAAAATTTATAAAAAATAATAAAATTACTATTAAAGAATATCTTAAAAAAAGTGATAAAAATATAAAAATTAATTTTTTTATAAGAAAAAGAATATGAAAAAATTAATATTAATAATATTGGATGGATGGGGATTATCTAAAAATAATTTAATATTTTCTTCTGTTTCTGCTATAGAAAAAGCTCATACTCCATTTATAGATTATTGTTATAAAATTTATCCATGGAGTAAATTATCAGCTTCTGGATTATCTGTTGGGTTACCAAAAGGACAAATGGGAAATTCAGAAATAGGACATATGAATTTAGGATCTGGAAGAAAAATTATTCAAAATTTAGAAAAAATTAATTTTTCAATAAAAATGAATTCTTTAAAAGAAAAAATTAATTTTATTTTTGATTATATTCTTTATTCAAAAAAACAACTTCATTTAATTGGATTATTATCTGATGGAGGCATTCATTCTCATATCAATCATCTTTTTTATTTAATAAAAATAGCTCATAGAAAAAATATAAAAAAAATATTTATACATGCTTTTACAGATGGAAGAGATACATCCCCAACAAAAGGTTTATTTTTTATAAAAAAATTATTAATGGTAATGAAAAATAATGTAGGAAAATTAGCATCAGTTATTGGAAGATATTATTCAATGGATAGAGATAATAGATGGGATAGGACAAAAAAAGCGTATGATGCTATGGTTACTTCAAAAGGAATATATGTGAAAAATATTTTAGAATATTTAAATTTTTCTTATAAAAAAGGAAAAACAGATGAATTTTTATCTCCAGTGATAATTACTGATTTATTAGGTAAACCTATTACTAGGATAAAAAAAGGAGATGTGGTTCTGTCTTTTAATTTTCGTTCGGATCGTATGAGACAAATTACAGAATTATTAACAAATAATTTAAATAAAAAAAATTTTTTTTATAAAAAAATACAAAAATTAAATTTGTATTATATTACTATGACTTGTTATAATGATAAATATAAAAATGTTTATGTAATTTTTAAAAAAAAAAATCTTATTCATACTTTAGGTGAAATTTTAGAATCAGAAGGAAAAAAACAAATTCGTATTGCTGAAACAGAAAAATATCCACATGTTACTTTTTTTTTTTCAGGTGGACGTGAAAAGCCTTTTGATGGAGAAATAAGAATATTATGTGATTCTCCTAAAGTGTCTACTTATGATTTACAACCTAAAATGAGTGCAAAAAAAATTGTAGATAAAATTGTTCCTGAATTAAGAAGAAAAAAAACTAATTTTATTTGTTTAAATTTTGCTAATCCGGATATGGTAGGGCATACAGGAAAAATGGGAAAAACAATACAAGCTTGTGAATTTGTGGATAAATGTGTAAAAATTTGTTCTGAAGAAGCTATTAGAAATGATTATTCAATAATAATAGTTGGTGATCATGGAAATGCTGATTATATGATTAATATGGATGGAAGTCCTAATACTAATCATAGTAATGCTTTAGTTCCATTTATTTTAATAGATTCTATTTATAATAAAAAAAATTTTTTAAGAAAAAAAGCTATTTTATCAGATGTTGCTCCTACAATACTTCAATTATTAAATTTAAAAAAACCTTCTATTATGAATGGGAGATCTATAATTAAAAAAAATATTTTTTTATAAAAAAAATGATAATAAAAACAAAAGAAGAAATACTATTGATTAAAAAAAGTGCTTTTTTAGCATCTAAAACACTAGGAATGTTAGCTAAAGAAGTAAAACCTGGAGTTAATACTCTTTATTTAGATCATTTAGCTGAAAATTTTATTCGTGATAATGGGGGAATTCCAGCTTTTTTAGGTTTATATAATTTTCCAAATACTTTGTGTGTTTCGCCTAATTATCAAGTAGTTCATGGAATTCCTAATAAAAAATATTTATCTGAAGGAGATATTTTATCTATAGATTGTGGTGTTTATATGAATAAATTTTATGGTGAACATGCTTATACTTTTGAAGTAGGAGAAGTTTCGAATAAAATTAAAAAATTTCTTTATTGTTCAAAAAAATCTCTTTATATTGGATTATCTAAATGTAAAATTGGAAATTATATAGGAGATATTGGATATTATATACAATCTTATATCGAAAAAAATGGATATAGTATAGTAAAAGATTTTGTAGGACATGGATTAGGAAAAAAAATGCATGAAGATCCTAAAGTTCCAAATTTTGGAAAAAAAGGAAAAGGATTAAAATTACAAGAAGGTTTAGTTTTATCTATTGAACCAATGATAAATCAAGGAAAACCAGATGTTATATTTCATAATGATGGATGGACTATAACAACTTTTGATAAAAGTTTATCATCTCATTATGAACATAATGTAGCTATTGTTGATGGATCTCCTTGTTTACTATCTACTTTTTCTTATATTTATAAAGAACTTAATATTAAATCTTCAGAAGAAAAACCTTTTAAAAATAAAAATATTTATATTAATTAATTAATTTTTTTATTAATCATTAATTAATTACAAATTATATATATAATTTGTATTCATTTTATTTTAATTTAGAATAAAATATGCCAACTATACAACAATTAATAAGAAAAGGAAGAACATCAGTTCTTAAAAAAAGAAAATCTATTGCATTAGATTTTTGTCCTCAAAGAAGAGGTGTTTGTATTAGAGTATATACAACAACACCAAAAAAACCTAATTCTGCTATGAGGAAAGTTGCACGTGTTCGTTTTTCCAATGGAAAAGAGGTAATTAGTTACATAACTGGAGAAGGGCACAATTTACAAGAACATTCTATTGTTTTAGTAAAAGGTGGAAGAGTAAAAGATTTACCTGGAGTAAAATATAAAATAATTAGAGGAGCTCGTGATACAGCTGGAGTTAATGGAAGAAAAAAAAGTAGAAGTAAATATGGAGCAAAAATTTCTAAAAAAAGTAAATAATTAATGAGAAAAATAAAAAGGAAAAAAAAAATATATTATCCAGATCCAAAATATCAGGACATTTTAGTAAGTAGATTTATTAATCATTTAATGAAAAATGGAAAAAAAAATTTAGCATATAAAATATTTTATAAAGCAATGGATAAAATTGATGATTTAAATAATAAAAAGGAAAAAAAATCTTCTTTAGAAATTTGGAAAAAAAGTTTAAAAAATTTAATGCCTAATGTAGAAATTAGAAGTCGTCGAATGGGAGGATCTAATATTCAAATTCCAGTCCCTTTATCTTATGAAAATCAAATAACAAAAGCTATAAAATTATTAATAAATAGTGCTACTCTTAGAAAAGAAAAAACAATGTCTTATAAATTAGCTTATGAAATATTAGATGCTTTTCAAGAACAAGGAGAGGCTATTAAAAGAAAAGAAAATATTCATAAAATGGCAGAAGCTAATAAAGCTTTTTCTCATTTTAGATTTTAAAAAAATGATTGAAAATTTAGAATATACAAGAAATATCGGAATAGTAGCTCATATAGATGCAGGTAAAACAACTACTACAGAAAGAATATTATTTTATACAGGAGTTAATCATAAAATAGGAGAAGTCCATGATGGAGCTGCTACTATGGATTGGATGTTACAAGAACAAGAACGTGGAATTACTATTACTTCTGCAGCTACTTATTGTGAATGGAATTATAAAAATAAAAAATATAAAATAAATATTATTGATACACCCGGACATGTTGATTTTACTGTAGAAGTAGAAAGATCTTTAAGAATTTTAGATGGAATGATAGTTTTATTTAGTGCAGTTGATGGAGTAGAACCTCAATCAGAAACAGTTTGGAGACAAGCTGATAAATATTCTATTCCTAGAATAGGATTTGTAAATAAAATGGACCGTCAAGGTGCTGATTTTTTTAATGTTTGTTTACAAATTAAAAAAATGTTAGGGGCTAATTCTGTTCCATTACAAATTCCTATTGGTTCTGGAGATAATTTTATTGGGATAATAGATTTAATATCTAAAAAAGGAATTATATGGGATGATAATAATTATGGAGTAACATATAAAGAAATTCCAATTCCTAATAAAATGAAAGGGCTAGTCAATAATTATTATAATAATATAATAGAATCATTATCAGAATATGATGATATTATTATGGAAAAATTTTTATATAATTCATCTTCTATTTCTGAAGAAGAAATTATTCTTTCTTTAAGAAAGAATATAATAACAATGAAAATTATTCCTATTTTATGTGGATCATCTTTTAAAAATAAAGGCGTACAAACTATGTTAGATGCGATATGTTGTTATTTGCCATCTCCTTTAGAAGGTAAAGAGGTGATAGGAATAAATCCTATAAATAATAATAAAGAAATAAGAATTCCTAGTAAGAAAGAACCTTTTTCTGCTTTAGCTTTTAAAATTTCTACAGATCCTTTTGTTGGACGTTTAGCTTTTTTTAGAGTATATTCAGGAAAAATTTATGCGGGTTCTTATAGTTTTAATGTTCGATCTGGACATAAAGAACGTATTTCTCGGATTTATCAAATGCACGCTAATAAACAAAATCCAATTCATAAAATTGAAGCGGGAGATATAGCTGCTGTAGTAGGATTTAAAGATATTAAAACAGGAGATACTTTATGTGATGAAAAAAATCCTATTATATTAGAGAATATCTCTTTTCCAGATCCTGTGATTGGTTTAGCTATTGAACCTAAATTTAAATCTGATATAGATAAAATGAGTTTAGCATTATCTAAATTAATGGATGAAGATCCAACTTTTCAAGTACGAATAGATACTTATACTGGACAAACTATTATATCTGGTATGGGAGAACTTCATTTAGAAATTATAGTGGATCGTATGAAGAGAGAATTTCAGGTAGAAATTAATCAAGGAACTCCTCAAGTAGAATATAAAGAAGCTTTAACAAATACAGTAAAACATAGAGAAATTTATAAAAAACAAACAGGAGGAAGAGGAAAATTTGCTGAAATATTATTTATATTAGAACCAGGAAATGTAGGAAAATATGGATTAGAATTTATTAATAAAATTAAAGGAGGTAGTATTCCTAAAGAATATATTTCTTCTATAGAAAAAGGATGTAAAGAAATGATGAAAAGTGGACCTTTATCAGGATATGAAATTGATAATGCAAAAATAACTATATTAGATGGGTCTTATCATTCAGTAGATTCTGATCAATTATCTTTTGAAATAGCAGGTAAATTAGGTTTTAAAAAAGCTGCTCAAAAAACTAATCCTATATTATTAGAACCAATTATGAAATTAGAAGTAATAGTTCCAGAAACTAATATGGGAAATGTTATAGGGGATTTAAATCGTAGAAGAGGAATAATTCAAAATATGAATAATAAAAATAATATAAAAATTATTCAATCTTTAGTTCCATTATCTGAAATGTTTGGATATGTTACTATTTTACGTACACTTTCTTCTGGGAGAGGAACTTCTGTAATGGAATTTTCTCATTATGATATAGTTCCTAAAAATATTATAGATAATATTATTATTAATAATAAAATTAACAATCGTATAAATTATCAAAATAAAATAAATAAATAGGAATAAATTAATTATATGGGTCATGATATAAAAATTAAATTAAAATCTTATGATTATAATTTATTAGATAAATCTGCTGAGAGAATTGTAAAATCTGTTATTCCAACAGGAGTTATTTTAAATGGACCAATTCCATTACCTACGGAAAAAAAAATATTTACAGTTTTACGATCTCCTCATGTTAATAAAAAATCAAGAGAACAATTTTTACTTCCTACTCATAAAAGATTATTGCAAATTCATAATGCATCATCCAAAACAGTAGATGCTTTAATGAAATTGGAATTACCTAGTGGAGTAGAAGCTGAAATTAAAGTATAAAAAAATGGTTGGATTAATAGGAATAAATTGTGGAATGACAAGTATTTTTTCAAAAAATGGAAAAAATATTCCATGTACAATAATAAAAATTTATCCATGTTATATTATACAAATAAAAACTATTAAAACAGATGGATATTTTTCTGTTCAATTAGGAATAATTGATAAAAAGAAAAAACATACTTGTAAATCTTTACAAGGTCATTTTAAAAAATCTGGAGTTACTCCAAAAAAAAAATTATTAGAATTTAAAAGTAAAATTTTTTATCCTGAATTAAAATTAGGATCTATAATAAATATTAATTCATTTTTAGAAGGAGAATATGTAGATGTAAAAAGTTTTTCTAAAGGAAAAGGATTTCAAGGTGTAGTAAAAAGACATGGATTTTCAGGAGTAGGAGAAAGTAGTCATGGACAACATAATCGTTTAAGATCTCCTGGATCTATTGGCGCAGGATCAGATCCTTCTCGTGTTTTTAAAGGAAAAAAAATGGCTGGTAGAATGGGTGGAAAAAATGTTACTATTAAAAATATCAAAATTTTAAAAATAGATAGTGATAATAATTTTTTAATATTAAAAGGATCAATTCCAGGAAATAAAAAATCATATTTAATGATAAAAAAAAAATATGAAATTACAAATTTTAAATATTCAAGGAAATTTTACTAAAAAAGTAATAGAATTTAATGATTCTTTATTTTCTAAAAAAAATTATGATCATTCTATTTATTTAGAAATAAAAAGATATTTATTAGCACAAAGACAAGGTACTCATAAATCTAAAGAAAGAGGAGATATATCTGGAAGTAATAGAAAATTACATAGACAAAAAGGAACTGGAGGTTCTAGAAAAGGAAGTATTAAAAATCCTATATTTAGAGGTGGAGGTCGAATTTTTGGTCCAAAACCAAGAAATTATATAATAAAAATTAATAAAAAAACTAAGCATTTAGTAAAAAAATCAATTATAGAATATAAATTAAAAAAAAATAAAATTAAAATTATTGAAGATATTCAATTAAATAGTCCTAAAACTAAATTATTTGTAAATATTTTAAAATCATTAAAATTAATGAATAAAAAATCATTAATTGTTGTAGAAAAATTAAATAATAATTTATATTTATCATCTAGAAATTTAAAAAAAATTAAATTATTAACTATATCTGAATTGAATAGTTATTTTTTATTAAATTATTTATATATTATTTTTACTGAAAGTTCAGTAAAAATGATTCATAAATTATTTTATTAATTATGATTTTAATAAAACCTTTTATATCAGAGAAGTCTTCTAAAGAAGAAAAAAGATTTTGTTATACTTTTTCTGTTGATATTAATAATAATAAAAATCAAATAAAAAAAAGAATTAATCAAATATTTGGAGTTGATATTGAAAAAATAAGAACAATGATTTATTATAGAAAAAATAAATCTAAATTTACAAAAAAAGGTTTTTTATATGGGAAAACTAATAAATTTAAAAAAGTAATAGTTCAATTAAAAAAAAATCATAAAATTGATTTTTTTGATAAAAAAGAAATATAATGCCCATAAAAAAATTAAAACCAACAACACCTGGTCAAAGATTTAAAATTATTAATAGTTTTAATGAAATTACTAAATCATTTCCTGAAAAATGTTTTACTAAAGGAAAAATTAAATCTGGTGGTAGAAATAATTATGGCAAAAGAACTATTCGGTATTTTGGTGGTGGACATAAAAAAAAATATAGAATAATTGATTTTAAAAGAAAAAAATTTGGAATATTGGGTATTGTTAAATCTATAGAATATGATCCTAATAGATCCTCTTATATATCATTAATACATTATAAAGATGGAGAAAAAAGTTATATAATAACTATGGATGGATTTAAAGTAGGACAAGAAATTATTTCAGGAAAAAAAATACCTTTTAATATAGGAAATTCTACTTTTTTAAGTGAAATTCCATTAGGAACTAATATATCTTGTATAGAATTAATTCCTGGACAAGGAGCTAAAATAGCTAGAAGTGCAGGAGCTTATGCTCAATTATTTGCAAAAGATAAAAAATATGCTACTATTAAATTTCCTTCTGGAGAAGTTCGAATGATTTTTATTCATTGTATGGCTACTATAGGAATAGTCTCTAATATAGATCATCAATTAGAAGTATATGGAAAAGCAGGAAAAAAACGTCATTTAGGAAGGAGACCTAGAACTAGAGGTGTAGCTATGAATCCTGTTGATCATCCAATGGGTGGTGGAGAAGGAAAAGCGTCTGGAGGTATTCCTAGAAGTAGAAAAGGAATTTCATCTAAAGGATTTAGAACTCGTTCTAAAAAAAAATATTCAGATAAATATATTTTAGAAAGAAGAAAAAAATAAAATTTTTATTATTATGGCTAGATCTTTAAAAAAAGGGCCATTTGTTTTTTATAAATTATATAAAAAAGTATTAAAAAATATAAAGCATGAAAAAAAAGTTATAATTAAAACATGGTCAAGAAGATCAACAATTTTACCAGATTTTGTAGGACAAACTTTTGCAGTTCATAATGGAATAAAATTTATTAATGTGTATATTACAGAAAATATGATTGGACATAAATTAGGTGAATTTGCTCCAACTAGAAATTTTAAAGGACATGCTGGATCTAAAAAATTAAAAACAATCAAAAATTAAAAAAATTTATTTATAAATAAATGAATTATCAAGAAGATAAGATTATTAAAGTATCTGCTATTTTAAATGGAATTCGAAAATCTCCAAGAAAAATGAGGTTGATAGTTAATTTAATTAAAAATAAAAAATTATTATCTGCTTTAGATATATTAAAATATAGCAAAAAAAAACAAGTTTCTATTTTTTTAAGAAAATTACTTATTTCATCATTATTTAATTGGCGTAAAAAATGTAGTATGAATAATCTTAATTTACAAGAAGATTTTTTATATATTAAAAATATTCAAGTAAATCAAGGAAAAACTTTAAAAAGATTACGTCCTGTTCCTCAAGGAAGAGGTCATAAAATTAGAAAAAGATCAAGTAAAATTATTGTTTTTTTAGAAAATAGAAATATTAATTATGGGTCAAAAAACTAATCCAATTGTAAATCGTTTAGGAATTATTAAAGGATGGGAATCTAGTTGGTGTAATAATTATAAAGATAGAATTAAAGAAGATTTTAAAGTAAGAAGATATATTGAAGCACGTCTTCCAAAAGGGATTGTTTCTAGAATTTTTATAGAAAGAACATTAAAAGTATTAATATTAACAATTAGAACATCACGACCTGCTTTGGTTATAGGAAGAGGAGGTGATGAGGTTGATACAGTTAGAAAAGAATTAAAAAAACTAACAAAAAAAGAAGTTAAAATTAATATTTCAGAAGTTAAACGTCCTGAATTAGATGCTCCTTTAGTGGTTAAAAATTTAGTGAGACAATTAGAAAATAGAATATCTTATAAAAAATCAATAAAAATTTCTATTTTATCTGCAATGAGAATGAATGCTATAGGTATTAAAATTCAAATTTCTGGAAGATTAAATGGAGCTGAAATGGCAAGATGTGAATCTTATAAAGAGGGACGTATTTCATTGGGAACATTTCGTGCAAATGTAGATTATTATATGTCAGTAGCTCATACTATTTATGGTAGTATAGGAATTAAAGTTTGGATAATGAAAGGAGAGATATATGGAAAAAAAGAATTATTTTCTATATTTGGAGGAATACAAAAAAAACACAGAACATATAATAAAAATTCTTTTTTAAATAGGAAAAAAAAATATTAATTTTTTTTATTAGTTAGTTTTATTGATATGTTACAACCAAAGAAAACAAAATATAAAAAAAAGCAAAAAGGACGTATACGTGGAAATTCATCTAAAGGTGTTTTTTTATCAAGGGGTTTATATGGAATTAAAGCTTTAGAAGGGAAATGGATTACTTCTCAACAAATAGAAGCAGCTCGTATTGCTGCGACTAGATATATGAAAAGAGAGGGAAGATTATGGATTAATATTTTTCCTGATAAACCTGCTACTAAAAAACCACAAGAAGTTCGTATGGGTAAAGGAAAAGGGCCTGTAGAATTTTGGGTTGCTGTAGTAAAACCTGGAAGAATTATATTTGAAATAGATGGAGTAGAAATTCAAATTGCTAAAGAAGCTTTAAGATTAGCTTCTCAAAAACTTCCTATAAAAATTAAATTTGTTTTTTCCAAAGAATTGATATAATGAAAAAAGATACAACTTTAAAAAAGTTAACTATAGAAAATATTCAAGATTATTTAATAAAAAAAAAAAATTTTTATCAAAAAATAATTTTTGATCATACTTTTGGATTAAAAAAAAATCCTATAGAAATTAGATTTTTAAGAAAAAATATTGCTCAATTAAAAACAGAATTAAATATAAGAAAGAAATGATAAATGAAAAAAAAAAATTATCTATTTTTTCTTTAAAAAAAAGAAATGTTAGAAAACAAAGACAAGGAATTGTAGTTAGTAATAAAATGAAAAAAACTATAGTTGTTGTTGAGTTAAAAAAAGTAAAACATAAATATTATGGAAAAAGTATTTTAATAAAAAAAAAATATATGGTTCATGATGAAAAAAATGTTTCTAAAAAAGGTGATAAAGTAAAAATTATGGAAACACGTCCTATTAGTAAATATAAATGTTGGAGGTTAGTTTCTATTTTAGAAAAAAAAAATAATGTTACAACAAGAATCTAAATGTAGAGTATCTGATAACACTGGAGCTAAAATAGCGTTAATTATTCGTGTATTAGGTGGATCAAAAAAAAAATACGCTTCTTTAGGAGATTCTATTATTGTTACAATTAAAGAAGCTATTTCTGGTGGAAATATAATTAAAAAAGGACAAATAGCTAAAGCAATAATAATTAGAACTAAAAAAAGAATTAGAAGAATAGATGGGACTTATATTAGTTTTGATGATAATGCTTGTGTGCTTTTAAATACATCTGGAGAGATGATGGGAACTAGAGTATTTGGTCCAGTAGCTAAAGAATTAAGAGATAAAGAATATATGAAAATTATATCTTTAGCAAAAGAAGTTTTATAAAAAAAATGATTATGATTAAAAAAGGAGATTTAGTTTCTATTTTATCTGGAAATTATAAAGGAAATCAAGGAGTAGTTTTGAAAGTAATTGTTAAAAAAAAAAAAGCGATTATTCAAGGGATCAATATGATTAAAAAACATATTAAACCTAGTTCAAAACAAACTAAAGGTGGTATTATAGAAAAAGAAGCACCTATACATATAACTAATTTAAAAAAATTAAGTAATAATATAAAAAAAGTCTAAAATAGAATGATATATCAATCTAGATTAAAAAAATTATATTATGAGGTAATAATTCCTAATTTATTAAAAAAATTTAAATATACTTCTATTATGGAAGTTCCTATTTTAAAAAAAATAGTAGTACATCAAGGTATTGGAATATCTATTTTAGATAAAAAAATTTTAGATATTTCTATGAAAGAAATAACAGAAATTGTAGGACAAAAAGCTATTTTTTGTTATTCTAAACATGATGAATCTGGTTTTAAATTAAGGAAAGGAGTTCCTATTGGAGTGAAAGTAACTTTACGAAGAATTAAAATGTATGAATTTTTAGATAGATTAATTACAATTTCTTTACCTAGAGTAAGAGATTTTAATGGTGTAAAGAATAGTAGTTTTGATGGAAAAGGAAATTATAATATGGGAATAATAGAACAAATCATTTATCCTGAAATTAATATTGATAAAATTAGAAAAAATATGGGGATGAATATTACATTTGTAACTACTGCTAAGAATAATATAGAAGCGAAGAGTCTTTTATCTTATTTTGGTATTCCATTTCAAAAATAATAATATAATGGCAAAAGAATCAGTAAAAGCTAGACAAAAAAAAAGAGAAAGAATTGTTTTAAAATATGCAAAAAAAAGAAAATTTTTAAAAAATTCTAAAAATTATGAATTATTACAAAAATTACCTAGAGATGCATCTCCAGTACGTTTACGAAATAGATGTTCTATAACAGGTAGATGTAGAGGATATATGCGTAAATTTGGTATATCACGTATTATTTTTAGAAATATGGTATCTCAAGGGTTAATCCCAGGAGTTAAAAAAGCTAGTTGGTAATTTTATGAATACAGATCCTATTGCTGATTTTTTAACTAGAATTAGAAACGCTTGTTTTGCAAAACATTTGTTATTATCAATTCCATCTTCTAAATTAAAAAAAAAATTGACTTATGTTTTATTAGAAAATGGATATATTTTAGATTATAAAATAGAAAAAAAAAATAATAAAGAAATTATTAAAATAGCTTTAAAATATTACAAAAAAATATCTGTTATCCAAAAAATTATTAGAATTAGTAAACCAGGATTAAGAAAATATTCAAAGTATAAAAATATTCCTCGTGTATTAAACGGATTAGGAATAGCTATTATTTCAACTTCTAAAGGATTAATTACAGATAAAATAGCTAGAAAAAAAAAAATAGGAGGAGAAATTATATGTTTTATTTATTAAATATTTTTTATTATTATGTCTAGAATTGGGAATAAACCAATTTTTATATCTAAAAATATAGATATAAAAATTGTTAAAAATACAGTAATAATAGAAGGAAAATTAGGTATTTTAAGTCAAATTATTTCTAATAAAATAAAATTAGTATTAACTAATAATAAATTATTATTACATAGAATTAAAAATGATAAAGAATCTAAATCTTTACATGGATTATATCGTGTATTAATTAACAATATGATAGAAGGAGTTTCTGTTGGTTTTATTAAAATATTAGAATTAATAGGTATAGGATATAAAGTTTCTTTTTTTAAAAATGAAAAAATTTTAGAATTTAATTTAGGATTTTCTCATAGTATTATGATGAAAATTCCTAAAGAAATTTTAGTAGAAACTAAAATAGAAAAAGGAAAAAATCCTATTTTAATTTTAAAATCGTATGATAAACAATTGTTAGGTATTATAGCGGCGAAAATACGTTCTTTTAGAAAACCTGAACCTTATAAAGGAAAAGGAATAAGATATTTTAATGAAAAAGTTCGTAGAAAAACTGGAAAATCTGCTTAAAAAAAATAAATAAATTTTGAGAAAAATTATTGGAAATAATGATAGACCTAGAATATCTATTTTTAGAAGTAATAAAGCTATTTATGCTCAAATAATAGATGATCTTTCCGGAAAAACTTTAGTATCTATTTCTTCAAATAATAAAATTTTTAGAAATAAAAAAATTAATAAAAAAAAATTATCTTATGAAGTAGGTAAATATTTAGGAAATAAAGCTCTTGTTTTAAAAATAAAAAAATTAGTTTTTGATAAAAGAAAATATTTATATCATGGAAGAGTTAAATCATTGGCAGAAGGAATTAGAAAAATGGGTTTAGATTTTTAAAATAAAAAAAGTGGTTTTTAATAAAGAAAAAAAAATTAAATTTTTAGAATTAAAAGAACGATTAGTCGGAGTTACTAGAGTTTGTAAAGTGACTAAAGGGAGGAGATATTTTAGTTTTAGTGCTATTGTTATTAAAGGAAATGAAAAGGGAATAGTAGGATATGGTTTTGGAAAATCCAAAGAAGCTCCTGATGCTATACATAAAGCTGGAGAACAAGCAAAAAAAAATTTATGTAAAGTTTGTATATCTAATGGAACGATTCCTCATGAACAAGAGGCAAAATATGGAGGAGCACATATTCTTATTAGACCGGCATCGGAAGGTACTGGAATTATTGCAGGAGGGGCATTGAGGGCAGTTTTAGAAACTGTAGGATTACGAAATGTTTTATCTAAATCAAAAGGATCTTCTAATCCTCATAATATTATTAAAGCAACTATTAAAGCATTAAGTATTATGAGAGATGTTTATATAATTTCAAAACAAAGAGGGGTTTCAATTCAAAAAATATTAAATGGATAAATAAAATATTAAATTTTATGAAATTAAATTTTTTAATTCCTAAAAAAGGATCAAAAAAAAAAAAATTAAGATTAGGAAGAGGACAAGGATCTGGAAAAGGAGGGACTTGTGGTAGAGGACATAAAGGAGCTAAATCCCGTTCTGGATATTCTAAA
This sequence comes from Blattabacterium cuenoti, assembly GCF_014252455.1. Classification (GTDB taxonomy): domain Bacteria; phylum Bacteroidota; class Bacteroidia; order Flavobacteriales; family Blattabacteriaceae; genus Blattabacterium; species Blattabacterium cuenoti_R. The sequence continues at coordinate 386,505 of NZ_CP060245.1, read as the reverse complement.
AAATTTGGATTTGAAGGAGGACAAATGCCTATTCAAAGACGATTACCTAAATTTGGATTTAAAAATATAAAAAAAAAAATATATAAAGTAATTAATTTAGATCTTATACAAGATTTAATAAATAAAGGAAAATTTTTAAATACAAAAATTATTGATAAAAAAGTTTTTTTAAATCAAAATTTAATTAAAAAAAAAGATTTAATTAAAATTTTAGCTGGTAAAGGAAAATTTAAATCTTCTTTAAAGATTGAAGCATCTAAATTTAGTAAAAAAGCTATTTTTTATATAGAAAAATTTGGTGGGAAAGCTTTATGTAAATAAAAATTATGATGTCTAATGTGTTAATTAAATTTTATAATATTTGGAATGCAAAAGAATTACGAAAAAAAATTTTAATTACTTTAAGCTTTTTATTAATATATCGTTTTGGTGCATATATTCCATTGCCTGGAATTAATCCTGTAGGAATTAGTGATTTTATGGAAAATATTAATTCAGGATCTAAAGGATTAATGCAAATTCTTTCTTCTTTCACAGGAGGGGCTTTTAATCGTGCTTCTATTTTAGCATTAGGAGTAATGCCTTATATATCAGGATCTATTATTATGCAATTAATGTGTATTGTTATTCCTTCATTACAAAGATTACAAAAAGATGGAGAAAGCGGAAAAAGACAAATTAATTTTCTTATTAGATGGTTAACTATTGGAATATGTTTAATACAGGCTCCTATATATTTAATTTCTTTAACAAAACAATTTATTCCTTTTTCTACTTATTCTTCTACATATTTATTAAATATAAATACTATTTTTGGAAAAACTTTATTTTGGGTTATTGGAATTTTTATATTAACATCTGGAACTTTATTTACTATATGGTTAGGAGAAAAAATTACTAATGAAGGAATAGGAAATGGAATTTCTTTAATAATTATGTCTGGAATCATAGCTCGTTTTCCAGATGCTATTGTTAAGGAAATATTAAATAGATTAAAAATTGGAAATGGAGGTTTAATGATTTTATTAATTGAAATATTATTATGGTTTTTAGTAATTTTTTTTTCTATTTTAATTATTCAAGCTATTAGAAAAATTCCAATTCAATATGTATCACATTATAAAAATTTAGGATTAAATTATTTTCATCATAAAAAACATCAATATATTCCTTTAAAAATGACAGCAGCTGGAGTGATGCCTATTATTTTTTCTCAAGCTATTATGTTATTTCCATTGACTTTTTATAATTATATTCACAATGAAAAAATAAAAAAAATTTTTAATCTTTTTCAAGATATTTATGGATTATGGTATAATTTATTATTTTCTATATTAGTAATAATTTTTACTTTTTTTTATACAGCAATTACTATTCCTAGTAATCAAATTTCTGATGATTTAAAAAGAAATGGAGGACATATTCCAAAAATTAAACCAGGAAGAGAAACTGTAGAATATATAGATTCTATTTTATCTAAAATTACACTTCCTGGAGCTATCTTATTAGCTATAATTGCGATACTTCCTTCTATAGTTTTTCGTATTGGAATTACTCAAAATTTTTCTTTATTTTTTGGAGGAACATCTTTATTAATTATAGTAGGAGTAATATTAGATATAATCCAACAAATTAATATTTATTTATTAAATAATTATTATGATGATTTAATGATTATAAAAAAAAATCGTAATAATAGATATTATATACATAAATAATGAATTTATATATTTATATTTGTTATAGTTTTTATATTATTTTTTTTTAGTATATGGCTAAACAAAAACACATAGAAATTGATGGAATTATTATAGAATCTTCTCCTAATGCAATGTTTAGAGTTAAATTAGAAAATGGATGTATAGTAAAAGCTCATATATCTGGTAAAATGAGAATGCATTATATAAAAATATTACCTGGAGATAAGGTAAGATTAGAAATGTCTTCTTATGATTTACAAAGAGGTAGAATTACTTATAGATATTAATTAAAATATTTTTTTATGAAAGTTAGAACTTCTTTAAAAAAAAGAACTAAGGATTGTAAAATAATTAATAGAAAAGGTTGTTTACGTATTATTAATAAAAAAAATCCTAGATTTAAACAAAAACAAGGTTAATTAATAATGGGAACTCGTATATCTGGAATAGATATTCCTAAAAATAAAAGAGGAATTATTGGACTTACTTGTTTATATGGAATAAATAAAAGTCTTGCTAAAAAAATTTTAAAAAAAGTTGGAATTGACGAAAATATTAAAGTAATTAATTGGTCAGATGAAGATATTAGTAATATCCGAAAATATATATCTAAAAATATTAAAATAGAAGGGGAATTAAAATCTGAAATACAATTAAATATTAAAAATTTAATGGATATTGGATGTTATAGAGGAACTAGACATAGAAAACATTTACCTTTAAGAGGGCAAAAAACAAAAAATAATTGTAGAACTAGAAAAGGAAAGAAAAAAACTGTAGCAAATAAGAAAAAAGTTACTAAATAAAATTTTTTGAAAAAAAATGGGAAAATTATTATCAAAAAAAAAAAAATCAGTAATAGTTGATATTTTTGGTATAGCTCATATTAAATCTACTTTTAATAACATAATTATAACATTAACAAATAAAAAAGGAGATGTAATTGCATGGTCATCTGCTGGCAAAATGAATTTTAAAGGATCTAAAAAAAATACTCATTATGCAGCTCAAATAGCTGCAGAAAATGTAGCAAAAATAGGGTTAAATGCTGGAATAAAAAAAATAGAAGTAAAAGTAAAAGGACCTGGAGCAGGAAGAGATGCAGCTATACGAGCATTAAGTAATTCTGGAATTGTAGTAACTTTAATAAAAGATATAACACCATTACCTCATAATGGATGTCGTCCTCCGAAAAGAAGAAGAGTTTAATATTATTGAATTTATTATGGCAAAATATATAGGACCAAAAACAAAAATATCTAGAAAATTTGGAGAATCTTTATATGGTACAGATAAATATTTTGAAAGAAAAAAATATCCATCTGGACAACATGGAAATAATCGTCGTAGAGGAAAACGTTCAGAATATTTTATCCAATTAGCAGAAAAACAAAAAGCAAAATATCTTTATGGAATATTAGAACGTTCATTTAAAAGATTATTTTTAGAATCAGCAAAAAAAAAAGGAATTACTGGAGAATTATTATTACAAGCATGTGAATCACGTTTAGATAATATTGTTTTTAGATTAAAATTTGCACCATCTAGATCTTCTGCACGTCAAATAGTTTCTCATAAACATATTATGGTAAATAATCAAGTGGTTAATATTCCTTCTTTTAGATTAAAACCTGGAGATATAATAGGAATAAAAGAAAAATCTAAAAAACATCCAGTAATTTTAGAATCTATAAAAAATAATAAAATAGGGAAATTAGTAGAATGGTTGATTTTAAATGAAGAGAAAATGTTGGGAACATTTATAATGATACCTAAAAGATCACAAATTCCTGAAAATATTAAAGAACAATTAATTGTAGAATTATATTCAAAATAAGAAATAATCAATATGTTTATTTTAGATTTTGTAAAACCAGAAAAAGTTATTATATCTGAATGTTCAGATTTTAAAGGTATTTTTCATTTAAAACCTTTAGAACCTGGATATGGTATTACATTAGGAAATTCATTAAGAAGAGTACTTTTAAGTTCATTAAAAGGTTTTGCAATTACTTCTATTAGAATCAAAGGTGTAAAATATGAATTTTCTACTATTAATGGAGTAGTAGAAGATGTTACTGAAATGATTTTAAATTTTAAAAAAATTCGTCTAAAACGAAAAATTAATGGAATTAAAAAAGAAATAGTAAATGCATATATAAATAATGATCAAGAAAAAATAACAGGAAGTATTTTGAATAAATATATTTCTAATTTTAGAATTTTAAATAAAGATTTAATTTTATGTCATAAAGATAAATCTATTCCATTGGAAATAAGTTTTACGATAGAAGAGGGAAGAGGGTATGTTCCTGCGGAAGAAAATAAAAAAAATAATGATAATTTTATTGGATCTATTCCAATAGATTCTATTTATACACCTATTAAAAATGTTAAATATACAATAGAAAATTGTCGTATTGGTCAAAAAACAGATTTTGAAAATCTTTCATTAGAAATCAAAACAGATGGATCCATTAATCCTAAAAAAGCTTTAATGGAAGCATCTAATATTTTAATACAATATTTTTCTATTTTTACTTATGAAAAAATAGGAAAAAAAGAAAAAGAAAATATTTATAAAAAAAAAAAATATGATGAAGAATATTTACGTATGAAAACGTTATTAAAATCTAAATTAAATGATATGGATTTATCTGTTAGAACAAAAAATTGTTTAAAATCTGCTTCTATAAAATATATATATGATTTAGTTAATAGTAATCGAAATACTATATTAAAAATGAGAAATTTTGGAAAAAAATCATTAGAAGAATTAGAAAATAAAATGAAAAAAAAGGGATTATCATTTGGCATGGATATTAGACATTTTAAATTAAATAAAGAATAGATTTTATAAATAATGAATCATAGAAAAAAAAAAAAATTTTTAGGTAAAAAATATGGATATAAAAAATCTATTCTTTCTAACATGTCTTCTTCTTTAATTAAAAAGAAAAAAATATTTACTACTATTTCTAAAGCTAAAGCTTTAAAAAGATATATAGAGCCTATTATTACTAAATCTAAAATAAATACAACTTCTTCTAGAAGAAATATATTTACTTTTTTAAGAGATAAAATAGCAGTTAATGAATTGTTTCAAAAATCTTTTAATAAAGTTCGTGAACGTTATGGTGGTTATACTAGAATTATAAAAATAGGATTTCGTATTGGAGATATGTCAAGAGTATCTCTTATTGAATTTGTAGATTTTAATAAAATGTATAATTCTAAAATAAAGAAAAAAATTATTAGACGTAGTCATAAAAAAAAAAAAATGAATAATAATTTTTTAAAAAAAAGAGAAGAGAATGAGTAAAATTAAAAATATTAAGGCTAGACAAATATTAGATTCTAGAGGTATTCCTACTATAGAAGTAGATATATTAACTCAAAATAATGTATTAGGACGTGCATCAATTCCTTCTGGAGCTTCTAAGGGGGAAAATGAAGCATTTGAATTAAGAGATGAAAATTTAAATTTATTTTTTGGAAAAGGAGTTACTAAAGCAGTTAATAATGTAAATAATATTATTGCTCCTGAATTAATAGGAATTTCAGTAATGGATCAAATGCATATTGATCAATTAATGTTAGATTTAGATGGAACTAAAAATAAAAAAAGATTAGGAGCTAATTCTATTTTAGGTATTTCATTAGCGGTGACAAAAGCTGCGTCTAAAGAATTAAATATTCCTTTATATAAATATTTGGGAGGAATACATACTTATGTTTTACCAGTTCCTTTAATTAATATTATAAATGGAGGTAAACATTCAGACGCTCCTATCGCTTTTCAAGAGTTTATGATAATACCTATTGGTGCAAATACTTTTTTAGAAGCTATTGAAATGGGATATAATGTTTTTTATCAATTAAAAAATATTTTATTAAAAAAAGGATTATCTACTAATGTAGGTGATGAGGGTGGGTTTTCTTCTAATTTTAATGGTATTGAAGATGTGTTAGATAATATATTAGAAGCTATTCATAAAGCTCATTATGAACCTTATGATCAAATAGGAATAGCATTAGATTGTGCTGCTTCTGAATTTTATAAAAATAATCAATATGATTATTCTTTTTTTGAAAAACACAATTGTAATAAATCGAAAGAAGAGCATATTAAATATTTAACTTACTTAACCAAATGTTATCCAATTGTATCTATTGAAGATGGAATGGATCAAAATGATTGGGAAGGCTGGACTTTATTAACTAAAGAATTAGGAAATAAAATTCAATTAGTCGGTGATGATTTATTTGTTACTCAAATAAATAAATTAAAAAAAGGAGTTCAAAAAGGAATTGCTAATTCTATTATTATAAAAGCTAATCAAGTAGGAACATTAACTGAAACAATAAAAACTATAAATTTTGCTAAAAAAAATGGATATAAAAATATTATATCTCATCGTTCTGGAGATACAGAAGATACTTTTATAGCAGATTTATCTGTAGCTTTTAATATTGAACAAATTAAAACAGGAAGTATTTGTCGTTCTGAACGAACTTCAAAATATAATCAATTATTACGTATTGAAGATTTTTTAGGAAAAAATTCTTATTATCCAGGATGGAATTTAAAATAAACTAAAAAAATCAATGATAATTTTAATTTTTATCATTGGATATTTATTTATCATTATTGAAAATTTTATTAAATTAAACAAATTTATTCCATCATTAATTATGGCCTCTATTTGTTGGGGCTTAATTATTTTTTTTAAAATTCCTGTTTTTGAATTAGATAAAAACATTATTCAATTTCAAAATTCTTATAATTTATTATTATTTCATTTAGGAAAAGCATCTGAAATTATTTTTTTTCTTATTGGAGCAATGTCTATAATTTCTATTATGGATATGTATTCTAGTTTTGAATCTTTAATTAATTTATTTACTGTAAGTACTAAACGTAAATTTTTATGGATTATAAATATAATATCTTTTACATTATCTGCTGTAATAGATAATTTAACAGCGACTATCGTCGTTATTACTATTTTAAAAAAAATAATTAGAAATTATAAAGAACGTTTATATTATATAGGTTTAATTCTTATCTCTGCTAATGCAGGAGGAGTATGGTCTCCAATTGGAGATATAACTACTACAATGTTATGGATTTCCAATAAAGTAACCACCATAAATCTTATAAAAAAAATATTAATTCCATCTATTTTATGTATGTGTATTTCTACTTATATTGGATCAAAAATGTCTATTTTTAATGGAAAAATTAAAATAAAAAAAAGTAATTTATCAAAATTAGAACTTAGAAAAGGATTTTTTTTATTACAAATAGGATTATTTTTTATGTTGTTAGTTCCTATTATGAAAACATTAATTGGAATACCTCCATATATGGGAATGATGTTGTCTTTTAGTATTTTTTGTTTAATTACTAATATTTTTTTTAAAAAATCTTTTTTTATAGAAAAAATTTTTAAAAAAATAGATTTTTCTAGTATTTTATTTTTTTTAGGTATTTTACTATCTATTTCTTCTTTAGAAGTTATAGGGAAATTATATTATTTATCTAATTTAATTATTCATATGGTTTCTACATGGAAAATAACTACTTTTATATTAGGATTAATTTCTTCTTTTATAGATAATGTTCCTTTAGTAGCTGCAACTATAGCAATGTTTTCTTATTCTATTGATCATGAATTTTGGCACTTTATAGCATATGTATCTGGTACAGGAGGAAGTATTTTTATTATAGGATCTTCTTCCGGAATAGCAGCAATGGGAATGGAAAAAATAGATTTTTTTTGGTATTTAAAAAAAATAAGTTTTGTAGCTTTTATAGGTTATTTATTTGGTTATTTATACTTAATAATTTTTTAATTTATTTAATTAATATTTTAAAAATATCAACTACTATATATATGAATTCTAAAATAAATTGGTTAGTAATCAAAAAATATGAAGACATTTTATTTTTATTTTGCAAAGGAATTGCTAAAATAGTAATTAATAGACCTAATTGTCATAATGCTTTTCGTGTAGAAACAGTAAAAGAAATGATAAATGCTATCAATATATGTTATGAACGAAAAGATATTGATGTATTAATTATTACTGGAGCTGGAAAACAATCTTTTTGTTCTGGTGGTGATCAAAGAACTAGAGGTAGAGGTGGATATTTAGGAAAAGATGGTATTTCTAGATTAAATATTTTAGATTTTTATAAAAAAATAAGAGAAATTCCTAAACCAGTTATTGCTATGGTAAATGGTTATGCTGTAGGAGGGGGGCATGTATTACATGTAGTTTGTGATTTAACAATAGCTTCTCATAATTCTATTTTTAGTCAAGTAGGACCAAAAGTAGGATCTTTTGATGGGGGATTTGGATCTATATATTTAGCTCGTCATATTGGACAAAAAAAAACTAGAGAAATGTGGTTTTTATGTAAAAAATATACTGCAGATGAAGCATTAAAAATGGGATTAATTAATAAAGTTGTTCCTTTAAAAGAATTAGAAAAAATTACTATAAAATGGTGTCAAATTATTCAAAAAAAAAGTGCTATGGCATTAAGAATGATTAAACGTTGTTTAAATGCAGAATTAGATGGACAACATGGATTAATGCAATTAGCAGGAGATGCTACTTTAATGTTTTATTTGATGGAAGAATCTATAGAAGGAAATAAAGCTTTTTTAGAAAAAAGAAATCCAAATTTTAAAAAATTTTCAAAATTTTTATGAATATAAAATATTGGTTGTATGCAATACGTTTATATACTTTATTTTTATCATTTTCTGGAATAACTTTAAGTTTTTTAATTGCTAAATCTCAAGGGAAAGAGGATTATATAATTTATATATTAAGTCTTATTACAGCTTTATTATTACAAATATTAGCAAATCTTTCGAATGATTATGGGGATAGTGTAAAAGAAGTAGATAATACAAAAAGAATAGGTCCATTGAGAATGGTTCAAAGTGGATATATATCAAAATATAAAATGAAAAAAGTTATAAAAATATTTTCTTTTTTATCTTTTTTTTTTGGTATTATATTATTATTAAAATCTTTTGATTTAAAAAATAATATATATTTTTTTTTATTTTATTTTTTTGGAATTTTAATTTGTATATATAGTTCTATTAATTATACAATTGGGTTTTATCCATATGGATATTTAGGATTTGGTGATTTATTAGTTTTTATTTTTTTTGGAATTATATCTGTAGAAGGTAGTTATTTTTTATATACTCATATTTTTTCTTTAGATGTATTTATTTTATCTTTATCTATAGGATTATTAAATATTTCTGTTTTAAATATTAATAATATGAGAGATATAGAAAGTGATTTTAAAAATAGAAAATATACAATAGCTGGGATTTTAGGAATTAAAAATGCAAAATTATACCATTTTTGTACTATTTTAGTTTCTATTTTTTTAGGAATTAAATTTATAATATTAAATTATCATAATATTTATCAATTTTTTTTATTTATATTAAATATTCCTTTTTTTATACAACATTTGAATGAAATTTTTTTTCAAAAAAAAATAAAAAATTTTAATTTTTTATTAAAAAAATTAATTTTTATTATTTTTTTATACTCTATGAGTATAGGATTTGGTTGTATTTTATAAAAAAAAATATGAAAGTTATTTTTTTAACTCATAGTACTTGTATTTTAGAAATACAAGGAATTAATTTATTAATTGATCCTTTTTTATCTAAAAATCCTAATTTTAAATTATTATTTAATAATTATATTAATAATAAGATAAAAAATATAAATTATATTTTAGTAACTCATGCACATTATGATCATACATGTGATGTAGAATTTTTTTCAAAAAAATTTAATGCTTTAATTATTTCAAATTATGAAATTTCTAATTTTTTTGAGAAAAAAGGATTAAAAACATATGGAATTAATTATGGATCTTTTATTAATTTTCCTTTCGGAAAATTAAAATATATTTGGGCGATCCATTCTAGTGTTTTTAATGATGGAACTTATGGAGGTAATCCTGGTGGTTTTCTTATACATAGCGTAACTGGAAAAAAGATTTATTTATCTGGAGATACTTCTATTCATTGTGAAATGAAAAATATCTCTACATATGGAAAATTAAATTTGTCTATTCTTCCTATAGGAGGAAGATATACAATGGATATTGAAGAAGCAATTTTAGCTTCCAATTATTTAAATTGTAATAAAATATTAGGTATACATTATGATACTTTTGAAGAAATTAAAATTAATCATAAAGATGCAAAAAAAAGATTTTTAGAAAATAAAAAAAAACTTTTTTTATTAGATATGTGTGAATCAATATTTATTTAAATATGATAAAATCTTTTTTAAAAAAAAAAAATTTTTTTTTAAAAAAAAAATTAAAAATTCTAAAAAAAATTTTATTAACAATAAAATATGGTTTTTAATTATAAAAAAAGAAAATAAAATAGGTATTGGAGAATGTAATCCAATTTTGGAAAAAATATCTAATAATAAATATGAAAAAGAATTACAATATCTTTCTAAAAAGATAAATATTTTAAAAAAAATAGAAATTTTTTATTATTTTCCTTATATTTCTTATTCTTCTATTTTATTTGGATTAGAACAGGCTTTTTTAAGTTTAATTCATAAATTTCCAATATTTTTTTATTCAAAATTTACAGAAGGTAAAGTAGGAATTCCTATTAATAGGATTTTTTGGTTAAAATCATATGAAAATCTTCAACAAGAAATAAATAAAATTTATAATAATAATTTGAAAAATTATTTAATGATTAAATTAAAAATTAATCAAAAATTTTTTCATTATCAATATTTTTTTTTAAAAAAAATAAAAAAAAAATATCCTTATTTAAAAATAAGAATTGATGCTAATGGATCTTTTAATAGTAAAGAAAAAGCTTTTTATTATATAAATAAACTTTATGAATTAAATATTATTGATGTTATAGAACAACCTATAAAAGAGGGTAATTGGAAAAATATATCAAATATATGTAAATATTCAAAATTACCAATTGCATTAGATGAAGAATTAATTGGAATTAATAAGTTGAAATATAAAAAAAAATTATTAGATTTTATCAATCCTCATTATATAGTACTTAAACCTAATATTTGTGGTAGTTTTTATGGAATTAAAGAATGGATAATTGAAGCTGAAAAAAGAAATATAAAATGGTGGATAACTTCTTCTTTAGAAAGTAATATTGGAATTAATGCTATTTCACAATGGATTTTTAATTATTTCAAAAATAAATCTTCTTATAATATTGGAATTCATGGTTTAAATATCAATTATTATTATAATGATTTTATTACTACTTTAGAAGTAAAAGAAGGAAAAATATGGTATAATCCATTAAAAAAATGGAATTTTAAAAAAATTTTTAATTTAAAAAATTAATCATGTGGATTGATTTTAATTCTAAAAAAATATTAACTCCTTTAGTAAATCCACATCATCCATTATATTATTGGCAAGAATCTATTTTAACTTTTTTAAAAAATTGGTATAATCAAAAATTATCATATTTAATTAGTTTTACTTCTGGAACTACTACAGGAATTCAAAAAAAAATTTTTTTAAAAAAAGAAAATATGTATAAATGTGCAAAAAGAACTGTAAAATTTTTAAAATTAGATAATTTAAAAATTAAAGGTCTTTTATGTTTATCACCAAATAGTATTGCTAGTAAAATGTTTTTAGTAAGAGCAATTATATATAAATGGATTATATATTGTATTCCTCCATCATCTCATCCTATAGAAAATATACAAGAAGATTTTGATATTATATCTATGGTTCCTATGCAAATTTTTTATAGTTTAAAAAAATTAAATAAAATAAAAATTATTTTAATAGGAGGAGCTCCGATTTCTAATAATATTGAAAATCAATTAAAAAAAATTTCAACTATTTGTTATCTTACTTATGGAATGACTGAAACATTAGGACCTATAGCATTAAAAAAAATTAATGGAATTAATAAGTCAAATTATTATCAAGTTTTTAAAGATATATCTATTAATTTAGATCATAGAAATTGTTTAAAGATATTTTCTCCTTATATTGAGGATAATTATATCCAAACAAATGACATTGTAAATATTATTTCTAATAATAAATTTAATTGGATAGGAAGATATGATAATATAATTAATAGTGGAGGAATTAAAATTATTCCTGAATTAATAGAAAAAAAAATAGCTCCATTTATTAAAAAAAAATTTTTTATATCTTCAATCCCAGATAAAATTTTAGGAGAAAAAATTATTTTATTTATTGAAGGATCTTTTTCTATTATTCGAATTCCTAATTATATTTTTTATAAAAATAAATTTTTAAAACCTAAAAAAATTTTTTTTATAAAAAAATTTATAAAAAATAATTTAGGGAAAATACAAAGAAAAAAAATAGTTAATAAATTTTTAAAAGAAAAATTTTTATTTTAAGAAAAAATTTTTATATAATTTTTTTCAAATTGAATTTTTAAAATTTTTAAAAAAGATTCTGTATCTAAATAATTAATTTTTTTATTTATTCCCTTACCCTTAATTAATTGAAATAAATCTTTAGTCATTTTTCCTGATTCTATAACTTCTATACAAGATTCTTCCATTATTTGAGAATATTTTTTTAAAAAAATATTATTATCTATAATAGCACGATGTTTAAGTCCACGTGTCCAAGTAAAAATAGATGCAATTGGATTAGTATAGACTTTTTCTCCTTTTTTATATAATCTATAATGTCTAGTAATTGTTCCATGAGCAGCTTCAGATTCTAAAATTTTTCCATTTGAATTTAATAATATAGATGTCATCATCCCTAATGATCCAAATCCTTGAGCAATTGTATCAGATTGAACATCTCCATCATAATTTTTACAAGCCCATAAAAAACCTCCATTAGATTTTATAACGTATGAAATCATATCATCTATTAAACGATGTTCATAAGTGATATTGAGTTTTTTAAATTTTAATAAAAATTCATTTTTATATATTTTTTGAAAAATATCTTTATATCTTCCATCATATGCTTTAAGAATAGTATTTTTTGTAGATAAAAAAAGAGGAATTTTTTTATTAATAGAATAATGAAAACAAGAACGAGCAAATCCATATATAGATTCATCTGTGTTAAACATCCCCATTGCAATGCCTGGGTTTATAAAATTATGAATTTTTATTTTTTTGGAATTTTTTTTATTTTCGCTTTCAAAATATAAATATAATTTTCCTTTTTCTTTAATTAAAAGATCAATAGATTGATATTGATCTGCATAAGCATGACGAGCAATATGTATCGGTTTTTTCCAATTTGATATAATACGAGGAATATTTTTTATTATGATAGGTTCTCTAAATATAGTTCCATTAATAATATTTCTTATTGTCCCATTGGGAGATGGCCACATTTTTTTTAAATTAAATTCTATCATTCTTTCTTTATCAGGTGTAATTGTAGCACATTTTATTCCAACATGATATTTTTTTATAGCAAAAGCTGCATCTATAGTAATTTGATCATTAGTTAAATCTCTATTTTTTATTCCAAGATCGAAATAGATAATTTTTATATCTAAATATGGAAAAATTAAATATTTTTTTATTTTTTTCCATAAAATTCTAGCCATTTCATCGCCATCTATTTCTACTATCGGATTAAGTACTTTAATTTTTTTCATTGTATTTTCTTTAAAAAAAGAAATTGATATTTTTGTGAATATTTTTTTTTTAATATAAGAAAATTTTCGAAATTTGTTTTTATAAAAAAAATTAATAATGTCTGATGTCAATTTTATAAAAAAATTATATTATAATAATACAAAAGGCGGTTATTCTTTTATAAAAAAAAAGATATATGAAAAATTTATAGAAGATTTATTTTATTTACTTTTTACTCCAGATAAAATATTATTAAAAAATAAAAATTTATTAAATAAAGTTTATCAAAATTTAAAAAATAAATTATATTCTATTTTTTTAGAACTAAATATTGAAGAAAAAGAATCAAAAAAATTTGTAAAAATATTTTTTAATAAAATTCCTATTATTTATAAAATATTAATTATAGATGCTAATGCTATATTAAATTTTGATCCTGCAGCAAAAGTTATAGAAGAAATTTTTTTATCTTATCCTGGTTTTTTTGCTACTGCTTTATATAGAATAGCTCATCAACTTAGTTTATTAAAAATACCAATTTTTCCAAGATTAATTACTGAATATGCTCATAGTAAAACTGGAATTGATATTCATTCTGAAGCAAAAATTGGAAAATCTTTTGTTATAGATCATGGAACTGGAATCGTTATTGGATCTAGTACAAAAATAGGAGATAAAGTAAAAATATATCAAGGAGTGACTTTAGGGGCGATACATGTATCTAAAAAATTAGCTAATAAAAAACGTCATCCTACTATAGAAAATAAAGTTACTATTTATGCTGGAGCAACTATATTAGGAGGAGAGACTATTATTGGACATGATAGTGTTATTGGAGGAAATGTATGGGTCACACATAGTATTCCTCCTTTTTCTATAGTATATCAAAAAAATGAAATAAAAATGAGGGATAATAATCCATTTCCTGATCCTATTAATTATATGATATAAAAAAAATATGAAAGTAGAGTGTATATTAGATACTATTGGAAATACTCCTCATATATGTCTTCGTCGTTTATTTCCATATCATAATATATGGATAAAATTAGAAAGAAATAATCCAGGAGGTAGTATCAAAGATAGAATAGCATTATCAATGATAGAAGATGCAGAAAAAAAAAAAATTATTAAAAAAGGAGATACTATTATAGAACCTACCTCTGGAAATACTGGAGTAGGTTTAGCAATGGTAAGCACTGTCAAAGGATATCGTTTAATTTTAGTAATGCCTGAATCTATGAGCATTGAAAGAAGAAAACTTTTTTCTATTTATGGAGCAAAATATATACTTACACCTAAAGAAAAAGGAATGAAAGGTGCGATAGAAAAAGCAGAAAAATTAATGAAAAAAATTCCTAATTCATGGATGCCTAAACAATTTGACAATATGTCTAATGTTAAAATACATAGAAATACTACAGCTAAAGAAATTATAAAATATTTTCCTGAAGGAATTGATTATTTTATCACTGGAGTTGGAACTGGCGGACATATTACTGGAATAGGAGAAATTTTAAAAAAAAAATTTCCAAAAATAAAAATATTTTCTGTGGAACCTATAGAATCTCCAGTAATTTTTGGTGGGGATCCTCATCCACATTCATTACAAGGGTTAGGTGCAGGGTTTATTCCATCAATATTGAATGTTCAAATTTTAGATGGAACTTTCTTAGTTACTAAAAAAGAAGCATTTAAATTTGTTCGTAAAACAGCAAAAAAAGAAGGAATATTAGTCGGAATTTCTACAGGAGCAGTTTTATCTACAATAGATAAACAATTATCTAATTTTCCTGAAAATTCTACAATTTTAACATTTAATTATGATTCTGGAGAAAGATATCTATCCGTAGATAATCTTTTTTTATAAAAAAAAATTTAATATTTTTATTTATGTTATCTGAATTGAATAAAAAAAATTTTGTTAATTTAATTAAATCTTCTACTGTAGAAGAAATTATTTGGATGTCTGGATATATGTCTGGAATATTATCTATATATTATAAAAAAAAAATAAAAAATAATTTTAATTATAAAATAACATTAGTTTATAGTACAGTATCAGGAAATTCTAAAAATTTAGCTTTTTCTATGATTAAAAAAGCTAAAGAAAAAAAATTAAATATTAAATTGATTGATTTAGATCTATATAATTTAATAGATTTAAAAAATGAAAATTATTTTTTTATTATTATTAGTACACATGGTGAAGGAGAACCTCCTTCATCTGCTAAATCATTTTTTAATTTTATTCATAAAGAAAAAAATCTTAATTTAAAAAATATAAAATATAGTGTTTTAGCATTAGGTGATCGTTCTTATACTTTTTTTTGTAAAGCTGGAGAAGATATTGATAAACGGTTATATAAACTAGGAGCTAGTAGAATAATACCATTATATAAATGTGATGTAACAGATTTTAAAAAAAAGGCAGATGATTGGTTTATTAAAATATTCACTTTTTTTAAACTAGACATTAACATAGAAGAAAAAAAAAAATTAATGGAATCATTATAAATAAAAAATTATTAAATAAAAAAAAAAAAGGATATAATAAAGAAATATATCATATTGAAATAAAAAATAATAATAAAATAGATTATTCTCCAGGAGATTCTATAGCTATAAAAGCTGAAAATTCTTCATTTATGGTTAATGCAATTATTAATTTTTTTCAAAAAATTTTATTTAATGATTATGCATATAAAAAAAAAATATTTTTTTTATTAAAAAAAAAATTAAATATTATTTTTTTATCATTCAAAATGTTAAAAAAATATTCTTTTTTAATAAAAAAAAATATTTTTTTTCATAAATATAATTGGGATTTATTAAATCTTTTGAAAAGATATCCTATTCCTAATAATATAAATTATTTATATAATTTAATTAAAATTATGGATCCTATAAAACCTAGATTATATTCTATTTCTTCTTCTCATAGAGTTCATAATAATTTAATACATATTACAATATCACGTCATCAATTTAAAATTAATGAAAAAATTAAATATGGTTTTTGTTCTAATTTTCTTTCTCAGTTAAAAATAGGAGATAAAATCTCTTTTTCTATTAAAAAAAACCATGTATTTAAATTGCCAGAAAATAATAAGGATATAATTCTTATTGGAACAGGGACAGGTATAGCTCCTTTTCGTTCTTTTTTATATGAAAGAGAAATAATGCAAGCAACAGGAAAAAATTGGCTTTTTTTTGGAAATCAGTATTTTTTGAATGATTTTTTATATCATAATGAAATTAAAAGATGGGAAAAAAATAGGATCCTATATCGTGTAGATGTTGCTTTTTCTAGAGATAATAAAAAAAAAATATATATACAACATAAAATATGGGAAAATAGAAAAGAATTTTTTTTTTGGATACAAAAAGGCGCATATATATATATATGTGGGAAAAAAAAACCTATGAGTATAGATGTAGAAAATACTATATATCGAATAATAGAAATAATAGGAAAAGTTTCTCCGATTTTATTTATAAAAAAAATGAAACAAGAAGGTAGATATTTAAAAGATGTTTATTAAAATTGATAATTTTTTTTACAATTTTTTTAGCCATTTTATATTTAGATTCTTTAGTCCATCCAGCTATATGTGGAGTTAAAATTACTTTATTAGAATGAATCAAATAAAAAAAAGTTTTATATTTTTTAGGACAAAAAAACAAATCTTCAAAAGAAGATTTTTCATATTCTAATACATCTAAACATGCTCCATATATTTTACCATTTTTTAAGGCATTTACTAAATGATCTGTAAAAACACATTCTCCTCTAGATGTATTAATAAAATAAAAAGGTTTACAAAAATTGTTAATAAAATTATTATTAATCATTTTTTTTGTTTTATGAGTATAAGGAACATGTAAACTAATTATATCTGATTTCAAAAATATTGTTTTCATATCTACTTGTTTTGCATAAATATCTCCTTTGTTTGGTATAATATCATAACAAAATATTGTAGTTTTAAATCCTGATAATTTTTGAGCAAAAGCCTTTCCAGTATGTCCATATCCAATAATTCCTATTGTTTTTCCCATAATTTCTATTCCTAGATTAGATTTTCTATTCCATTTTCCTTTTTGAATTTCTTGATGAGAACGAAATATATGATTCATCATGGATAAAAGCATTCCTATAGCATGTTCTGCAACAGAATCTTTATTATCATCTGGAGTAGTGATTATTTTAATTCCTTTTTTTAAAGCATAATTTTTATCTATATGTTCTATTCCAGATCCAATACGTGCAATAAATTTTAAATTTATTGCTTTTTGAATAAATTTTTTATTTATAGAAAATCTACTTCTAAAAATAATTCCATCATATAAAGATATAATTGATAAAATATTTTCTATAGGATCAAAATAATTTTCATGACAAATAAATCCTTCTTTTTTTAATTTATATATAATAAAAGGATGATTTTTATCTAAAATTAAAATTTTTTTAATTTTCATAATTAATTATCATAATTTTTTTCATTATTTTCATCATTAAAATTTTCATTATTTTCATCATTAAAATTTTCATTATTTTCATCATTAAAATTTTCATTATTTTCATCATTAAAATTTTCATTGAGATCTATAATTTCTTTTAAAGCATTTTTATTTTTATAATTTTCATCACAATGATTCCAATTAGATTGATAATTTTTTGGTTTTCTAAATAATAAATTTTTATGATATTTAAGATTCGTATCTTTATATAAATATTTCATATAATGAGCCCATATTGGCAAAGCCATATTAGCTCCTTGACCTAATTTTATATTTACAAAATGAGAAAATCGATCTTCCCAACCTACCCAAACTCCAGTAGTTAAATTTGGAATTATTCCTATAAACCATCCATCTGAATTTTCATTAGTTGTTCCTGTTTTACCTGCTATATCTATATTAAAAAAATTATATTGATATAATAATCTTTTAGCAGTTCCATATTCTACTACACCTTGCATTAGTTTTAACATAATATATGCTACTTCTTCACTAAAAACTTGTCTTCTACTGATATCAGTATGTTCCTTAATTAATTTTCCATATTCATCTTCTATTTTTATTAAAATAGTAGGTTTAATATAAAATCCATAATTTGCAAATGTATTAAAAGCACCTGTCATTTCATATAAAGTGATATCTGCAGATCCTAAAGCTATAGATGGATGTTCAGGAATTATGGATTCTATTCCCATTTTTTTAGCTAAATGAATAACTGGTCCAGGTGTAATTTTTGATATAAGACGAGCTGAAATAGTATTGACAGATAATGCTAATCCATCTTTTAAAGTAAGATATCCTCCATATTTACCATTTGAATTTCTAGGACTCCATGTCCCTAAATGAAATTTTTCATTAGAAATTTTTGTACAAGGATTATAATGTAATTCATTAATTGCTGTGGCATATAGAATCGGTTTAAAAATTGAACCTACTTGACGTTGTGTTTTTGCTACATGATCATATTGAAAATAATTAAAATCTATTCCTCCAACCCATGCTTTTATATATCCTGTATAAGGTTCTATTGATAACATTCCACCTTGAATAATACTTTTTTGATAACGAATGAAATCCCATGGTGAGATGGATACAGTTTTATATCCATTCCAAGTAAATAATTTGATATTTTGTGGTTTTTTAAATTGTTTTATAATTTTTTCTTCTGTATATCCTTTTTCTTTAAGATTTTGATAAAATTGTGTTCTATGCATAGCAGATAAAATAATTCTATTAGTTTTTTCTGTAGAAATATTTAAAAATGGAGCATTTTTATTTTTTTTTTGAGAATTATTAAATAATAATTGTAATTTACTAAGATGTTTTTTTATCGATTGTTCTGCATATTCTTGCATTTTTAAATCAATTGATGTATATATTTTTAATCCACTAGAATAAAGATTTAGTTT
Organism: Blattabacterium cuenoti; assembly: GCF_014252455.1. Classification (GTDB taxonomy): domain Bacteria; phylum Bacteroidota; class Bacteroidia; order Flavobacteriales; family Blattabacteriaceae; genus Blattabacterium; species Blattabacterium cuenoti_R. Next base: position 367,193 of record NZ_CP060245.1, on the reverse strand, counting down.
TTTCCCTGTTTTTTTTTCGTAATCATCTAATGCTTCTTGAATTTCTTTTTTTAAAAAATCACTATAATAAGTTAATAATTCAAAATCTTTTTTTTGTATTTTAAAATTTATTTTTATAGGTTTTTTTAATTCTTGATTATATATTTTTTTAGTTAAAAAATGATATTTTTGCATTTGTGATAAAACTAAATTTCTTTGTTTTTTTGCTCTATTAGGATATAATTTAGGATTAAATAAAGAAGGATTTTCTAACATCCCCACAAGAATGGCACATTCTCCTAAATTTAGATTTGATGTTTTTTTATTAAAATAAGTATGAGCCGCTGTTTCTATTCCTTTTGCATTATATAAAAAATCGAATTTATTATAATACATAGTAATTATTTCTTCCTTTGTATAACGTTTTTCTAATTCAATAGCCATTACCCATTCTAATAATTTTTGATGTATTCTTTGTAATTTATTTTTAGCAGATTTTCCTGTAAAAAGTAATTTAGCTAATTGTTGAGTAATAGTACTCCCCCCTCCTTTTTTTCCTAAAGAAAAAATAGCTCTTAAAAAAGATTTAGCATCAATACCTGAATGATATTTAAAACGAATATCTTCTTTGGATAATAAAGCATTAATAAGATTTTTGGGAAATTCTTTATAAGATATAAGAGTTCTATTTTCTGAAAAAAATTTTCCTAATAAAAAACCATTATAATCATATATTTCGGATCCTACTTCCATTATAGGATTTTCTATATCTTTAGTACTAGGTAAAGATCCTAAATAACCTTTATATGCTGCATAAAAAATTATAAAAAAAGTTAAAAGTACTATTAAAAAGAAAAACCAAAAATAAAAAATAAGTATACGAAAATAAAAATTTATTTTTTTCTTTTTTTTATACACTTAACAAAATTATTTTTTTTATATAATAAAAATGATTTTTAATAAATTAATCTTTAAATGTTAATTCTGTTTTATGAATAATTTTATTTTTTGATAATTTTTCTAAGGAAACAGATGTTTTATTTTTTTTTAAAATTTCTTTAATTTTTTTTATTTCTATATTATACCAAGTATTAGGGCTTTTAATATAAGAAAACCACATTTGTTGTTTAAATACATCAATTTTCATACATTTTGCTATTCCTTTTTCTGTATCAATTTTACTATTAAAATCTGGAAAATTTTTTATATAAGATAAATAAGTATCTAATTCATAATTTAAACAACATTTTAATTTATTACATTGTCCAGTTAATTTATCTATATTGATAGAAAGTTGTTGATATCTAGCTGAATTAGTATTCACACTTTTAAAATTTTTTAACCAAGTAGAACAACAAAGTTCTCGCCCACAAGAACCTATTCCTCCAATTTTTGCGGCTTCTTGTCTATATCCAATTTGACGCATTTCTATACGGATATGAAAAGTTAAAGCTAATTCTTTAATTAATTTTCTAAAATCAATTCTATTTTCAGCTGTATAATAAAAAGTTGCTTTATCTCCATTCGCTTGATATTCTACATCAAAAATTTTCATAGTAAGATTCAATTTTTTTACAATTTTTTTAGCTTTTATAAGACTTTTATGTTCTTTTTTTTTAAAAAAATTACATAAAGAAATTTCTTTATCAGTAGATTTTCTATATATATTTTTAATTTTTAAATAATCAAATGGTTTTTTAATATTTCGTATTTGTAAGGTTACTAACCTTCCAGTTAAAGTTACTATTCCTATATCATATCCTATCTTATATGAAGATTCAACAGTTACAAAATCTCCTTTATTGAGGTTAATTTTTTTTTTATTATAAAAAAATTCTTTTCTATCATTTTTAAATTGGACTTCAACCAATTCATTTTTGTTGAAAAAAAAAGGATATGGTATATGAGATAACCAATCTATTACATTAAGTTTATTACATTTTTTATGTTTATTATAACATTGATTTATTTTTGAACAATTCGAACATAATTTTTCCATTATTTTAATAATTTTAAAAACAAAAATAAAACTTTTATTTTTTTTCTTATTTTTTTATATTTTATTTTATATATAAAAATATATGAAAAAAAAAATAGCTGTATTTCCTGGGTCTTTTGATCCAATAACTTTAGGTCATTATGATATTATTCTTAGATCTTTAAAATTATTTGATAAAATTATTGTAGCTATTGGAAATAATTATAAAAAAAAATATATGTTTTCTATTAAAAAAAGGAAAGAGTGGATAAAAAAAACTTTTATAGATTTTTCTCAAATAGAAATTGATTTTTTTCAAGGATTAACTATTTCTTTTTGTAAAAAAAAAAATGCAAATTTTTTATTAAGAGGACTTAGAAATCAATTAGATTTTGAATTTGAAAAAAATATATATTATGTTAATAATAAATTAGATAAAAATAATTTTATTGAAACAATTTTTATTTTTTCTTCTTATGAAAAATCTTATATTAGTTCATGTATAGTTAGAGATATTATCAAAAATGGAGGAGATTATACTTTATTTGTCCCTCACTCTGTAAGAATTTAAAAAAAAATTTAATTTAAAAAATTAAGAGTAATTTGTTTTTTTTCTATATTGACATCAATTAATTTAACTTTGACTTGATCCCCTAAATAATAAATTTTTCTTTTTTTTTTTCCTATAATACTATTTTTTGATTGTAAAATATAAATATCTTCTTGAATATCACGTAGTCGAATCATTCCTTCTATTTGAAATAAAAATAAATCAATATAGATACCCCAATCTGTAAAACCTGTAATAATTCCATCAAATTTTTGTCCTATATATTTTTTTATATATTTAACTTGTAAAAATTTTGAAAATTCTCTTTCTATATCTATGGATAAACGTTCTTTATAACTACAATATTGAGATTGTTTTTCATAAAATTCTTTTAATTTTTTAGATTTATTATATTTATTAAATAATAAATAATTATTTAATAAACGATGAGCAATAATATCTGAATATCGTCTTATAGGAGAAGTAAAATGAGTATAATATATAAAGGATAAACCATAATGTCCGATATTTTTGGTAGAATATTTAGCTTTACTCATAACACGAAGAATTAAATTTTCAATAAAGTTTTTTTCTGGTTTTTTATGAATATTTTTTAATAGAAAATTAATAGATTTTTTAAAATTTTCTTTATCTAAAGAATAACCTAAAGGTTTTATTATTTTATTTAAATCTATAATTTTTTTAAAATCTGGTTTATCATGTACTCTATAAATATATATTCTTTGATAAGGTTTTTTATCTAAATTTAAACTTACAAATTCTGAAATTTTTCTATTTGTTAATAACATAAATTCTTCTATTAGATGATGAGCATCATTATTTTTTTTAAAAAATAATTTAATTGGATTTTTTTTTTCATCTAAATTAAATTTTACTTCTAATCTTTCTAAAGAAAGAGCTCCATTTTTTAATCTATTTTTAGTTAAAATTTTAGAAAAAAATAATAACGTAGAAATATCTTCATAAAAATCTCCTTTTTTTTTATCTATTATATCTTGTACTTCTTCATATGTAAATCTTCTATTAGACCGTATAATAGTTTTTCCAAACCAACTTTTCAATATTTTTCCTTTTTTATTAAAATTAAAAATAGAGGAAAAACTTAATTTGTCTTTTTCTGGAAGTAAAGAACAAATATTATTAGATAATTTATGTGGTAACATAGGTATTACTTTTTCTTCTAAATAAATAGAAGTACCTCTTGTATATGCTTCTTTATCTAAAAAACTTCCTTCTTTTACATAATGAGTAACATCAGCAATATGTATTCCTATTTCCCATATATTATTATTTAATTTTTTAATAGAAATGGCATCATCAAAATCTTTAGCATCAATAGGATCTATTGTAAAAGTATTAATTTTTCTACAATCTTTTCTAAAAGAGGTATCGAAATTTTTTTTTAAAAAAATTTCTTTTGTTTCTTTTTCTACTTCTTTAGAAAATTTATATGAAATTCCATATTCTTCTAATAAAGAAAATATTTCTGTTTGATATTCTCCAGATAATCCAAATACTTTTATAATTTCTCCTAAAGGATTTTTTAAATTTTTAGGCCATTTTATGATTTTTACTAAAACTTTTTCATTATGACGAAATCCTTTTAATTTATTTTTAGGAATATAAATATCGACATGAATAGTTTTTTTAGGAAAAATTACAGATCCATATTTATAATTAGATTTAATTTTTAATATTCCAATAAATTTTTTTTTTTTTCTTTTAATAATTTTTATAATTTCTCCTTTGATTTTTTTTCCTGATTTTTTTAATAATTTTATTTGAACTAAATCTCCTTCTAATGATCTATTAGTTTTATTTTTAGGAATAAAAATGTCTTTTTTAAATCCATTTACATTAACAAATGCATATCCATTATGAGTAATATTAATAAACCCAATAATTTTTTTTTTTTTAAAAAAATTTTTCTTTTTTTTATTTTCTAATTTCATGATTAAAATACATATCAATTAATTGTTCAAAAAATTATAATCTACAAGAATTTATTTTAAAAAAAAACTATCCATTTTTTTCTCTATTCAATTTAGTATTAGATATATTATTTATTATCTTTGCAATGATCCGTTTTTTTACTATTTATTTTTTAAAATAAAAAAATTACTCTTAAGATGACAGGTCGACGTATATTATATATTACTTCAGATTTATTTCCTTTCTCTTCAGAGAATACTATTTCTTTATCTGTATTAAAAGCTACTAAATTTATGCAAACTATAGGAAATGATGTGCGTATATTTATGCCTCGTTTCGGTATAATAAATGAAAGAAGACATCAATTGCATGAAGTGATTAGATTATCAGGAATGAATTTAATGATTAATAAAATAGATCAACCTTTATTAATTAAAGTTGCATCTATTCCTGATGCTAGATTACAAGTCTATTTTATAGATAATGAAGAATATTTTAAAAGAAAGGCAATATATGAAGATAAAAATGGAAATTTTTTTAATGATAATGATGAAAGAACCTTATTTTTTACAAAAGGAGTTTTAGAAACTGTAAAAAAATTAAATTGGAAACCAGATATAATTCATTTATATGGGTGGATTAGTTCTTTCATTCCATTATATATTAAAAAATTTTATCAAAATGATCCTATTTATAAAAATTTAAAAATAGTTGTATCTATATATAATAAACCTTTTAAAGGAAAATTAAATAAAAATATTATTCAAAAAATAAAATTAGATGGAATTTTATCTAAAAAATTAGATATATTAGAAAATACAAATTATTTTAATTTAATTAAATTATGTATGTATTTTTCAGATGCTATTATTAAAGGAGATTCTATTTTTCCTCAAGAAATAGAAGATTATATAAATAAAAATAAATTTTTGGTATTAAAATATTGTCCTTTAGATAAAATAGAAACTGTTTATAAACAATTTTATAAAGAAACTGTTTTAGAAAAAATTAATGAATAATAAAAAAATATTAAAATTCTAATTTTTTAGAATGTGTGGTATTATTGGTTATTTAGGAAATAAAGAAGCTTATCCTATTCTTATTAATGGATTAAAAAAATTAGAATATCGTGGGTATGATAGTTCTGGTATAGCTATTTTTTATCAAGGAGGATATAGTCTATATAAAACTAAAGGAAAAGTAAATCAATTAGAAAAAAAAATTTCTTCTTTAAAACTTCATGGAACTACGGGAATAGGACATACTAGATGGGCTACACATGGAATTCCAAATGATATTAATGCGCATCCTCATGTTTCTAATTCTCAAGAACTTATTTTAATTCATAATGGAATTATAGAGAATTATTATGCTATAAAAATTATTTTATTAGATAATGGTTTTACTTTTAAAAGTAAAACAGATACAGAAGTTCTTGTAAATTTAATTGAGTATATAAAAAAAAAAAATAAATTATCTTTAGAAGAAGCCGTTAGAATTTCTTTAAATGAAATTATTGGTGCATATTCGATAGCTATAGTAGAAAAATCACATCCGGAAAGAATTATAATTGCCAAATTAGGAAGTCCTTTAACTTTAGGAATTAATAAAAAAGAATTTTTTATTGCATCGGATCCTATTCCTTTTATTAATTATACTAATAATGTTCTTTATTTAAAGGATGGAGAAATGGCAATCTTAAATAAAAATAAAGAATTAGATCTTCGTAAGATACGAAATAATCATAAATTGAATCCAATTATTAAAGAACTTCAAATTAATCTTAAAAAAATTGAAAAAGGAGAGTATAAATATTTTATGTTAAAAGAAATTTATGAACAACCAAAAACAATTTTAGATACTTTAAGAGGTCGATTATTAATTACTGATGGATTAATTTATATAGATGGATTTGAATTAAATAAAGATATTTTTTTTAATGCTAAATGTATTACTATAGTAGGATGTGGAACTTCTTGGCATGCTAGTTTAATTGGAGAATATATATTAGAAAATATAGCCAGAATTCCAGTAGAAGTAGAATATGCTTCAGAATTTAGATATAAAAATCCTATTGTAAAAAAAAAAGATATTATTATTGTAATTTCTCAATCAGGAGAAACTGCAGATACTATAGCTGCTTTAAAATTAGCAAAAAAAAAAGGAGCATTTGTTTTTGGTATTTGCAATGTGGTAGGATCTTATATAGCAAGAAACGTAGATGCAGGAGTGTATACACATGCAGGTCCTGAAATTGGAGTTGCTTCTACAAAAGCTTTTACTGCACAAATTATAATTTTAATTTTATTAGCTTTAAAAATAGGAAAACATAAATCTACTATTACAGATGATTTTTATAAAAAATTATGTACAGAATTGAATTACATTTCAGATAAAATTAGTTTAACATTAAAAACGGACAAATATATTAAAAATATATCTAAAATTTATCATAAAGTTAATAATTTTATTTATTTAGGTAGAGGAATTAATTTTCCAGTAGCTTTAGAAGGAGCGTTAAAACTAAAAGAAATATCTTATATTCATGCTGAAGGATATCCTGCTGCGGAAATGAAACATGGCCCTATTGCTTTAATAGATGAAAAAATACCTGTAGTAGTTCTTGCTACAAAAAAAAAATTGTATGAAAAAATTATAGTCAATATTCAAGAAATTAAAGCTAGAAATGGGAAAATTATAGCTATAGTTAATGAAGGAGATATACAAGTAAGTATGTTAGCAGATCACGTTATATATGTTCCAGAAACTTATGATGAACTTAGTCCATTAATTACAATAATACCACTTCAACTTTTAGCTTATCAAATAGCTTTTATACGAGGAGAAAATGTAGATCAACCAAGAAATTTAGCAAAATCAGTAACAGTAGAATAATTTTATTGATATTTTTCAATATATTTTTCTAAAGCTATAGACATCGATGGATATTTTGGTGTAGGGGCTTTAATTTGTATTTTTAATCCTGCTTTATAAGCGGCTTCCAAAGTACTTTTTCCGAAAGTAGCAATTTTTATATTGTTTTGATGAATTTTAGGAAAATTTTCAAATAAAGATTTAACACATGCTGGACAAAAAAAAACTAGGATATCATAATATATATTTTTAATATCTGATAAATCACTATAAATTGTTTTATATAAAATCGCTCTTTTCCAAAAAATATTAAGTTTATTTAAAATTTTAGGAAAATCTGTTTTTAATATATTTGAAGATGGTAAAAGGAATTTTTCTTTTATATTTTTTTTTATAAATGGAATAATATCTTTAAAAGATTTTTTTCCAATATGAATGTTTCTTTTTCTAGAAACAATATATTTTTTTAAATAAAAAGCTATTACTTCAGTTTTACAAATATATTTCATAGAAATAGGAACTTTAAATCTCATAGATTTTACTAATCTAAAATAATGATCTATAGAATTTTTACTTAAAAAAATAATTACAGTAAAATCAGAAAAATTAATTTTTTGTTTTCTTACTTCAATAGAAGAAACTCCTTGAATTTATATAAAAGATCTAAAATATATTTTAATATTTTTATTTTTACTGAGTTTTATATATGGAGAATATGAACTTTGAAAAGATTGTGAAATAAGAATATTCATTATTATTTATATATTATAAAATCACAATTAATTAAATTTAAAATTTTACATAAAAAATTAAAAATATATATTTTATATTATGAAAAAAATTATTTTTTTACTATTTTTTTTTTATTTTTTTCAGAAAAAACAATAACTATTAGTTTATTAATTTCTAAAAATAAAATGATAAATATTATTACAGAACTTTTTATTTATCATCAATTTTTTAAGAAAAAATTGTTTTTAATAAAAAAAAAAGAAATTTATAAAAAATATAATATTACAGAATATAAATTAATATTGAATTATTTTTATTATTTAAAAAAAATAGATAATCATATTGATCTTTTAAAAAAGATAAAAAACAATTTAAAAAAATTAGAGGCACAGAGCGGAATCGAACCGCTATAAAAGGTTTTGCAGACCTCTGCCTTTCCAATCGGCCACAGTGCCTAGTCATCTAAAACTACACAGATTCTATCTACACTACTTTGTAGTGGTGGATTTTCTTTACAAATTTTTATTTTTGTATATTTTATTAAATCTATTCTATATTTTTTAATTCTTTGAATTATTCTTTGAGCTAAATGTTCTAATAATTTTGAATTAATAGCCATTTCTTCTTTTATAATATGATATAAATGCACATAATCAATAGTTTTTGATAAATCATCACTAATAGAAGCTGGATAAAGATCTAATTCGACCTCTAAATTGACTGTATAATAAGATCCTAAAAAAGTTTCTTCCGGCATACATCCATGAAATCCAAATAATTTTATATTCTCTAAAAGAATTTTTCCCATTAAGATATAGCTAATTGATAATTTTCTTCTACTTTTTTCCAGTTAATAATATTCCAGAAGGATAATATATAATCAGAACGACGATTTTGATATTGAAGATAATAAGCATGTTCCCAAACATCTAATCCTAATATAGGTATTCCTTCACAACCAATTCCTAACATTAAAGGATTATCTTGATTAGTTGTAGAACAAATAGATAATTTTTTATTTTTCACACAGACCCATGCCCATCCAGAACCAAAACAATTCATTGATAATGAATAAAATTTTTCTTTAAATAAATCAAAAGATTCAAAATTTTTTTGAATAATATTATGAAAATTTTTACTAGGAGGGGAATATTTTAAATGAGGAATTAATATTTCCCAATATAAATTATGATTATAAAAACCACCACTATTATTTCTTATAATAGGAGTTTCCATTTTAGCTCTTCTTAAAATTTCTTTTATAGATAAATTTATCATATCTGTATTAGAAATTGCTTTATTTAAATTATTAGTATATCCCTCATGATGTTTCGTATAATGAATTTCCATAGTTTTTTTATCTATAAAAGGTTCAAAATCCTCATATGAATAAGATAATTTTGGAAGTTTAAATGACATATTTTTTAATTTTAAATAATATAATGAAAAAAATAAATATAAAATATAAATTTTTTAAAAAAAAGCTATAATGAAATTATAGCTTTTAAACCAGGAATAAGTTTATTTTTTAAACTTTCTAACATCGCTCCTCCACCTGTAGATAAATAACTAATTTTTTTTTCACAATTTTCCATTTTTAATGCTGCAAGAGAATCACCCCCACCTACTAAAGAAAAAGTTCCATGTTTAGTAACATTTACAATAGCTTTTATAATAGATTTAGTTCCTATAGAAAAATTAGAAAATTCAAATACTCCCACAGGGCCATTCCAAAGAATAGTTTTAGATTTATTAATAATGTTACAAAATTTTTTTATAGAATTAGGACCTATATCTAACCCTCTCCATCCATTGGGAATAGAATCAATAGAAACAATTTTAGTATTAGCAGAATTTTTAAAAGAATCAGCTATCATAACATCTGTTGGAAACAATATATTAGTTTTATTTTTTAATTTTAAAAAAACTTTTTTTAATTTTTTTTCAAAAATTTCATTTTTTTCAATTATTGAATCTCCCACATTCCCTCCTTTTTCTTTAATAAAAGGATAAGCCATTCCACCTCCTATTAATATATAATCTACTTTATTAAAAATATATTCTAATATTTCTATTTTAGAAGATATTTTCGCCCCTCCTAATAATATAGTAATAGGTTTTTTTCCTTTTCCTAAAATTTTTTTTAAAGATTGAATTTCTTTTTTCATAAGTAAACCAATTCCTTTTTTTTGACCAAAAAATTTAGGAGTATTAGTAATAGAAGAGTGTAAACGATGAGAAACTCCAAACGCATCGTTAATATAAATATCTCCAAGTTTAGATAATTGAAAAGAAAAAAAATCATTATTTTCTTCTTCTTCTTTATAAAAACGAATATTTTCTAATAATAAAATTTCACCATTTTTTAATTCATGAACATTTTTCATTACTGTATTTCCTATACAATATTTTGAGAATTTTATGGGTTTTTGTAATTTTTCAGATAAATAAGGAATTATAAATTTTAATGAATAATTTTTTAAACGTTTACCTTTAGGTTTTCCAAAATGAGAAAGTAATACTACTTTTCCATTATCAGAAATAATTTTTTGAATAGTAGGTAGTGTATATTTAATACGTGTATCATCAATAATTTTAAAAGTTTCATTATTTATAGGAACATTAAAATCGACTCTTACTAAAGCTAATTTATTTTTAAAATTAAAATCATTTACCGTTTTTATTTTTTCTATTAAATTCATTTTATATAATTTAATACAATTTTTTAAAAAAAATATAAATTTTTGATGTATATTTTATAATATATTACTTTTTTAATGAAAATAGTCATAGGATCTGATCATACTGGAATAGAATATAAATATTTAATTATTAAATATTTAATAAATAAAGGATATAAAATACAAGATTGTGGATTATCCAGTTATGGAAAAATAGTAGATTATCCTGATTTTATTCATCCTACTTCTCAAATTGTAGAAAAAGGAAAAGCAGATTTTGGAATTATTATTTGTGGAAGTGGGAATGGAGCAGCTATGACTGCCAATAAATATCCAAATATTCGTGCTGCGTTAGTATGGAAGGAAGAAATAGCCGTTTTAGCAAAAAAACATAATAACGCAAATATGATTAGTTTACCTGCACGTTTTTTAAAAAAAAATGAATTATTAAATATAGTAAAAATATTTTTACAAACAGATTTTGAAGGTGGAAGACACAAAAAAAGAATTGAAAAAATTCCAATAAAAAATCCTCAGTAGCTCAGTTGGTTAGAGCACCTGACTGTTAATCAGGGTGTCGCTGGTTCGAATCCAGTCTGGGGAGTTTTCGGGGTGTAGCTCAGATTGGTTAGAGTACACGTCTGGGGGGCGTGTGGTCGCTGGTTCAAATCCAGTCACCCCGATTTAATAAAATTTGAAACTAAATTAATAATTTTTTTTTGTGTTTGAATTAAATTAATATTTAATAATATTATATCAAACAAATTTGCATATTTCCATTCTTTTTTTGCTTTATTTAAACGTATATCTATTTGATTTATTTTTTCAAAATTATTTTTTTTTCTTGTAAAAAGTCTTTTTTTTAAAATTTTAATAGAATTAACCATTAGAAAAATTGATAATGAATTAGTTGGATATTGTTTTTTTAAATTTAAACCTCCTTTTACATCTACATCAAATAAAACATGTTTATTTGATTTCCATATTTTTAATATTTCACTTTTTAAAGTTCCATAAAATAATTTAGGATATACTTCTTCCCATTCAGAAAATTGATATTTTTTGATTTTAGAAATAAATTTATTATTAGAAATAAAATAATAATCTTTTCCTTGTATTTCATTTTTTCGTATAGAACGTGTAGTACATGATACTGAAAATTTTAATTTTTTAATTTTTGAAAGTAAAAATTGTGAAATTGTTGTTTTTCCAGATCCTGAAGGACCAGATAAAATAATTATTTTTCCTTTTTTCATTATATATTTTTTTGATTTAATTGATGAAAAATTATTTACTAATTTTGTAAAAATTATATCATTTTTAATATAAAATTAATATGAAATTAGGAATAGTAGGAGCGACAGGATTAGTAGGACGTATTATGATGGATATTTTAGAACATAAAAATTTACCAATTAAAAATTTATATTTATCTGCTTCTAAAAATTCAGTTGGTAAAAAGTTTTTTTTTAAAAAAAAAAAATATAAAATAATTAGTATTCAAAATTTATTGGATAATAAACCAAATATTGTATTATTTTCAGCTGGATCAAATATTTCAAAAAAATGGGCTCCTAAATTTGAAGAAATTGGATCCACTATTATTGATAATTCTTCTGCATGGAGAATGGATCCTGGTAAAAAATTAATTATTCCTGAAATAAATGCTTTTTCTTTATCTAAAAAAGATAAAATTATAGCCAATCCTAATTGTTCAACTATACAATTAGTTATGATTTTATATCCTTTACATATAGAATATAAAATTATTAGAGTAATAATATCTACTTATCAATCAGTAACAGGTACTGGAAAAAGAGCTTTAGATCAAATGAATAAAGAAAAAAATGGAAAAAAAATAATAAATAAAATTTATCCTCATCCTATTTATCAAAATGTATTACCACATTGTGATTCTTTTGAAAAAAATGGATATACAAAAGAAGAAATAAAATTAATGAAAGAAACAAAAAAAATTATGAATGATCAAAATATATCAATTACAGCAACATGTGTCCGTGTTCCTGTTATCGGTGGCCATTCAGAAAGTGTAAATATTTCATTTGAAAATAAACCAAATATTAATCAAATATATGAAATATTTTCAAAAAAAAAAGGAATTATTATACAAGATAATCCTAAAAAAAATATTTATCCTATGCCTTTATATGCTCATGGGAAAGATGAAGTATTTGTTGGACGGATTCGAAATGATTTTTCTTATAAAAATTCATTAAATATTTGGATAGTAGCAGATAATTTACGAAAAGGTGCAGCTACTAATGCTATACAAATAGCAGAATTTTTAATACATAAAAATATGTTGTATGTTGAATAACATAATTAATAATTATTATCAATAATTAAAATATATTCTCCTAATATTTTTTTAGAATTTTGATAATGAGAAATGATTTCTTGAATTTTTCCTCTTAATGTTTTTTGAAATATTTTAGATATTTCTTTACAGATTACAATATTTGTTTCTAATCCAAAAAAAATTTTTAAATCATTTAATGTCCGCAATAATCTATGAGGAGATTCATATAAGACAATAGTTCTATTTTCTTTTGATAAATTTTGTAATTGTTTTTTTCTTTTTTTTTTTTTAGATAAAAAACCAATAAATGTAAATTCATGAATAGGTAATCCAGAAATTACTAACGCTGGAATTAAAGCTGTTGCTCCTGGTAAACATTCTATAGGAATAGTAGCTTTAATACAAGATCTGATAAGTAGAAACCCTGGATCAGAGATACTAGGAGTCCCAGAATTAGAAATTAATGCTATTTTTTTTCCTTTTTTTATTTTTTTTAAAATAGAATTAATAATTTTATGTTCATTAAAAATATGATAAGTTTTTATAGGTGTTTTTACATTATAAAAATTTAATAATTTTTTTGAAAATTTATAATTTTCTACTAAAATAAGATCTACTTCTTTTAAAATTCTTAAACTTCTAAAAGTTAAATCTTCTCTATTTCCTATAGGAGTAGGAACTATATATAACATAAAAAAAATTAAATCAATTTTAATTTATTTAAATTAATAATTTTTATTATAATTTTATAAATTATTTTTTAAACTATATTATTCATTAATAAAAAATATTTTTTTCATTATTTAATTTTTTTTATAAAAATTATGTTAATGAAATAAAAAAAAATGAAAGGGAAACAATATATATTTAGAAGTAATTTATTTTCTGGAGAAATTATATTTAATTATGATTTAAATGGTTTTTTAAGAAAAATTATATTTCCCGAGAAACTTTCTTTATCTCATTATATTTGGATTGGTAAATATTTACCTTATAATGAATGTATTATAAATGAAATGAAAAAAAAAAAAAATTCATTTTCAATAGAAGAAATTCCTGTAGATTTATCTTTTCATCGTTTTTGGACTGATTATAAATATAAAATAGGTAAAAAAAAAATGGCAGAAAATTTATGGAATAGAATGTCGTTATCAGATAAAATTAAAGCTTTATCATATATTCCAACATATTTAGATCATATAAAACGGACAGGACATGATCAAGCTTATCCTACAACATATTTAAATCAAAGATATTTTGATAATTAAATTTTTTTATTTTTTATAATATGAATAGCTTTTTCTAAATCAAAAGAATTAAAAAAAATTTTTTCTTCAATTGGAATAATTTTTTTATCATAAAAAATATAAATATTGTATTTATTAATTTTTAAAAAAATTTCTTTTTTTTCAAAAAAACCAAAAGATTTAGGTAATTCAAGAAGTTTTAATGCTTCTTTTAAAGAGATAGTATTAATATTTTGACTATTTAATAAGGGAGAAAATTTTGGTTTTTCTTTATCTTTAAATTCACCCATTTGAACAATAGGACCAAAACGACCTATTTGTGAAAAAATTTTTTTTTTAGATATAGGATGAATTCCTAAAAAACGTTTTTTATTAATTTTAGTTACATTTTTTTTTACATATTCTATTTCTTTATGAAATTTATCATAAAAATCTTTAATAATTTTATTCCAAAATTCATTTCCTTGAGCTATTTCATCTAAATTTTTTTCTAAATTTGCTGTAAAATTATAATCTATAATATCTTGAAAATTTTTTTTTAAAAAATTTGTAGTGATAATTCCCATTTCTGTTGGAATAAATTTATTTTTTTCTATTTCAGTAAATTCTTTTTTTTTTTCAAAAATTATATTATTTTTTAAAGTAAAAAATTTTTGTATTTTAATTTTTTTAATAAATTTTTGTAAATGAACATAATTTCTTTTTTGTATATTATAAATAATAGGAACATATGTCGATGGTCTTCCTATTCCTAATTTTTCTAATTGATTTACTAAACTAGCTTCATTATATCTAGGGAAGTTTTTTGTAAAAATTTGTTTTGCTATAATTTCTTTTTTTTGTAAAAAAGTTCCTTTTTTTAAATCTAAAAAATTATTATTATTTTTTAAATTTTTTATTTTCATAAATCCATCAAAAATAATTGTTTTTTGAGTGTAAATAAAATAATTTTTTAAATTTAAAGATTTTATATAAAAATTTTTTATTTCAAAAATAGTATCAGACATTTGTCCTATAATAGTTCTTTCCCATATCATTTTATAAAGACGTTGTTGATCTATATCTTTAATTTTTAAAAAATTATTACTACTTATATTAGTAGGATGGATAGCTTCATGAGCTTCTTGAGAAAATTTATTTTTAGATAAATATTTTCTAGTAAAAAAATATTCTTTTCCATAAGAAAGAATAATATATTTTTTTATTTCTAATAAAATATCCTTTGATAAATTAGTACTATCAGTTCTAATATATGTAATAAATCCTTTTTCATATAATTTTTGAGCTAAAAACATAGTTTTAGATATAGAATAATTTAATTTTTTACAAGCTTCTTGTTGTAAAGAAGATGTTGTAAATGGAGATGGAGGTGTTTTTTTTTCTTTTTTAAGAATAATTTTTTTAACAAAAAAAGTAGTATCTATACATGAAAATAAAAATTCTTTTACCTTTTTTTTATCTTCTATTTTTTTTTCAAATTTAGCATTAAATGTTGTTTTTTTTTCATGAATAAAAATACCATATATTTGATATTTTGAAATAGGAATAAAATTTTTTATATTTTCTTCACGTTCTACGATTAATCTAACAGCTGGTGATTGAACTCTTCCTGCTGAAAGTCCAGCATTAATTTTATTCCATAGAATAGGAGATAATTTAAATCCAACTAATCTATCTAAAATTCTTCTAGCTTGCTGAGCATAAACTAAATTATAATTAATTAATTTAGGATTTTTAATTGCATATAAAATAGCTTTTTTTGTAATTTCATGAAAAATTATTCTTTTAAATTTTTTATCAGGTATTTTTAAAGTTTTATAAATTTGATATGCAATAGCTTCTCCTTCACGATCTTCATCAGAAGCCAACCAAATAATATGATAATTTTTAATTAAAGATTTAAAATTTTTAACTATTTTTCTTTTTTTTGGTAAAATAACATAATTAGGTTGAAAATTTTTTAAAATATTAATTCCTATTTTTTTTTCTGGAAGATCGATAAGGTGTCCATAACTTGACACAACATCAAAATCTTTTCCTAAAAAAAATTTTATAGTATTTGCTTTAGTAGGAGATTCAACAATTACTAAATTTTTTTTCATTTTATATATTTCTTTCAATAAGAAAATTAACCATTATTTTTAAAGTGTCTTTAATTTTACTTTCTGGATAATAATTTAATATTTTTAATGCATTATTACGTAATTTTATCATTTTTTTAGTAGCATATTCTATTCCTCCATATTTTTTAACATAAAAAATTATTTGATGTTTTTTTTTTTCGTCATAATTTTTAATAAAATTTAATATCCATTTTTGATCATTTTTAGATGCTTTTTGTATGGTATAAATAAGTGGAAGTGTTATTTTTTTTTCTTGTATATCAATTCCTATAGGTTTTCCTATTAAATTATTATGATTTTCTTCATAATCAAATAAATCATCTTTTATTTGAAAAGCAATACCAGCTAATCCTCCAAATTTTCTCATTTTTAATGCTGTTTTTTCATTAACATTAACGGATCTAGCACCTCCTTCACAAGAAGCTGCAATTAAACTAGCTGTTTTATGATAAATAATTTGATTATAAATTTTTTCAGTAATTTCTAAGTTTTTAGATGTTTCAATTTGTAATAATTCACCTTCACTCATTTCTTTAATAGTTCTGCAAATAATTTTAAGAATATCATGATAATTATGATTTGTAGCTAATAAAAGACTTTTAGAAATTAAATAATCTCCAATTAAAACAGCTATTTTATTTTTCCAAATAGCATTTATAGATAAAAAACCACGTCGTAAATAACTATTATCTATCACATCATCATGAACAAGAGTAGCAGTATGTATTAATTCTATTAAAGATGCTGTATGATAAGTTTTTTTTTGAATGTTACCTAACATTTTTGCAATTAAAAAAACAAACATAGGACGAATTTGCTTGCCTTTTTTATGAAAAATATAATTAGAAATTTTTTCTATCAGAGCAATTTTTTTAGTAGTAATAATATTTATAAAATCCTGTTCAAAAATTTTCATTTCTTTTTTTATAGAAATTCTTATTTTTTCAAGAATTTTTTTCATAATAATATGAAGTTTATAAAATTAACATAACATCTCCATAAGAATAAAATCGATATTTTTCTTTTATAGCAATTTTATAAGCTTTCATAATTAAATCATATCCAGCAAAAGCTACAGTCATCATAAGTAATGTGGATTTTGGCATATGAAAATTAGTAATCATACAATTAGCAATATTAAAATTATAAGGCGGAAATATAAATTTATTAGTCCATCCTGAAAAAGGATTTAAATATTTTTTAGAAGAAACGGAGCTTTCAATAGCTCGCATAGATGAAGTCCCTACTGCACATACACGTTTTTTTTGTTTAATAGATTTATTAATAATATTACAAATATTTTTTTCAATAAAACATTTTTCAGAATCCATTTTATGTTTTGAAATATCTTCTACTTCTACTGGTAAAAAACTACCTAATCCTAAATGTAAAGTAATTTCTACTAAATTAATTCCTTTAATTTCTAATTTTTTTAATAAATGTTTTGAAAAATGTAAACCTGCTGTAGGTGCTGCAACAGATCCTTCTATTTTTGCATAAATTGTTTGATAACGTTCTTTATCATTTTTTTCAGGTAATCTATTAATATATTTTGGTAAAGGAGTTTTTCCTAATTTTTTTATTATTTTTATTAATTTTTTATGGTTTCCATTAAAATTAAGTTGTATAATTCTACCTCTAGATGTAGTATTATCGATCACTTCTCCTGTTAAACCACATCCAAAATTTAATTTATTTCCTACTCTTACTTTTCTTGCAGGATCTACTAATACATCCCAAGTTCTATCTATAGGATCTAATTCTCTTAATAAAAAAACTTCTATTTTAGCATCTGTTTTTTCTTTATTTCCAAATAATCTTGCTGGAAAAACTTTTGTATTATTCATAATTATGGTATCTCCTTCTTCAAAATATTGATATAAATCTTTAAATAATTTATGTTCAATTAAATGATTTTTTTTATGAATAATCATTAATCTGGATTCATCTCTTTCTTGAGTAGGGTGATAGGCTAATAGATTAAAT
Organism: Blattabacterium cuenoti; assembly: GCF_014252455.1. GTDB lineage: Bacteria > Bacteroidota > Bacteroidia > Flavobacteriales > Blattabacteriaceae > Blattabacterium > Blattabacterium cuenoti_R. Next base: position 348,770 of record NZ_CP060245.1, on the reverse strand, counting down.
GAAAAATCAAAATTAAAATCTGAGGTTCTCATATCAAAAATAAAAGTATAATTTTATTAAAATTATATTATTTTTTTTTTTTGAAAAAAAAATATATATACATTTGTCTTTAATTTAAGTATTAAAAAAATTTTATATAATATTGTTCTTTTGATTTTAAAATTAAGCTTCTAGACCTGATTGTAAGGATTTTTTGATAAAAATATTGCGTAATTTGATTATATTATTTTTTTACAACGAAGAGTTTGATCCTGGCTCAGGATGAACGCTAGCGGCGGGCTTAACACATGCAAGTCGAGGGGCAGCATGAAATTTATGTATTTAAATTTTGATGGCGACCGGCGAACGGGTGCGTAACACGTACGTAACCTACCTTTTGCTAGAAAATAGCCTAAGGAAACTTGGATTAATATTCTATAAATATAAAATTATTGCATGATAATTTTATTAAAGCAGAAATGCGGCATAAGATGGGCGTGCGTCCGATTAGTTAGTTGGTAAGATAATAGCCTACCAAGACAATGATCGGTAGGGGGCCTGAGAGGGTGATCCCCCACACTGGTACTGAGATACGGACCAGACTCCTACGGGAGGCAGCAGTGAGGAATATTGGTCAATGGAGGAAACTCTGAACCAGCCACGCCGCGTGCAGGAAGAATGCCTTATGGGTTGTAAACTGCTTTTTTTTAGGAATAAAGATTTTTACGAGATAAAAATTTTGAAGGTACTAAAAGAATAAGTGTCGGCTAACTCCGTGCCAGCAGCCGCGGTAATACGGAGGACACAAGCGTTATCCGGATTTATTGGGTTTAAAGGGTGCGTAGGCGGTATATTAAGTCAGTAGTGAAATATTGCAGCTTAACTGTTAAAATGTCTATTGATACTAATAAACTAGAGTTAGATTGGAGTAGCTGGAATGTGTGGTGTAGCGGTGAAATGCATAGATATTACACAGAACACCGATCGCGAAAGCAGGTTACTAAGTCTATACTGACGCTGAGGCACGAAAGCGTGGGGAGCAAACAGGATTAGATACCCTGGTAGTCCACGCTGTAAACGATGATCACTAGTTGTTGGATATTTTTTCAGTGGCTAAGCGAAAGTAATAAGTGATCCACCTGGGGAGTACGGTCGCAAGGCTGAAACTCAAAGGAATTGACGGGGGCCCGCACAAGCGGTGGAGCATGTGGTTTAATTCGAGGATACGCGAGGAACCTTACCAAGGTTTAAATGTACTACGAATAAATTAGAAATAGTTTAGTCTTCGGACGGAGTACAAGATGCTGCATGGTTGTCGTCAGCTCGTGCCGTGAGGTGTTGGGTTAAGTCCCTCAACGAGCGCAACCCTCATTATTAGTTGCCAGCGAGTAAAGTCGGGGACTCTAATAAAACTGCCGACGTAAGTCGAGAGGAAGGTGGGGACGACGTCAAATCATCACGGCTCTTATGCCTTGGGCTACACACGTGCTACAATGGTCGGTACAAAGGGTCGCTACTGGGCAATCAGAAGCTAATCTCTAAAAACCGATCTCAGTTCGGATTGGAGTCTGCAACTCGACTCTATGAAGTTGGAATCGCTAGTAATCGCATATCAGCCATGATGCGGTGAATACGTTCCCGGGCCTTGTACACACCGCCCGTCAAGCCATGGAAGTCGGGGATACCTGAAATCGGTGCCCATAAAAGGAGCTGCTTAAGGTAAAATCGATAACTGGGGCTAAGTCGTAACAAGGTAGCCGTACCGGAAGGTGCGGCTGGAACATCTCTTTTTTTTAGAGTATTTTTTTTTATTAAATTAAACTAAAATCAGGCTAGAAGTTTATTATTTATAAATAAAGTAGAAGAGATTGATTTTATCAGTCTCGTAGCTCAGATGGTTAGAGCGCTACACTGATAATGTAGAGGTCCGCGGTTCAATTCCGCGCGAGACTATTTAGGAGGGGGGATTAGCTCAGCTGGCTAGAGCACCTGTTTTGCACACAGGAGGTCATCGGTTCGACTCCGATATTCTCCATTTTTTTTTTAAGTTCTTTGACATAACATAACAATGAGATAAAGAAAAAAAAGCTAAGTAAGGGCGTATGGTGGATGCCTTGGCTCTGAGAGGCGAAGAAGGACGTGATAAGCTGCGATAAGCTGCGGGTATTGGCACATACAAATTAATCCGCAGATTTCCGAATGGGGAAACCTATCATATTTTTGATATTACTTTTTTAAGTAAAGCGAACCTAGAGAACTGAAACATCTAAGTATCTAGAGGAAAAGAAAACAAAAGTGATTCCGTGAGTAGTGGCGAGCGAAAATGGAAAAGCCCAAACTATTGTGGTTAAGGCTATAATAGGGTTATAGGTCTATATAATGGAATATTTTTTTATAGTAGAATGGTTTGGAAAAACCAATCATAGAAGGTGATAATCCTGTATATAAAATAAAAAAATTACCAAGTAGTAACCTGATTAGGACGGGACACGGGAAATCTTGTCTGAAATTGCCGGGACCATCCGGTAAGGCTAAATACTACTCAGAGACCGATAGTGAACTAGTACCGTGAGGGAAAGGTGAAAAGAACTTCGAATAGAAGAGTGAAATAGATCCTGAAACCATACGCTTACAAACTGTCGGAGCCTTTTATTAAGGTGACGACGTGCCTTTTGCATAATGAACCTACGAGTTAATTTTTTCGGCAAGGTTAAGTAGTTTAGCTATGTAGCCGTAGCGAAAGCGAGTCTGAATAGGGCATTTAGTCGAAGGAATTAGACGCGAAACCGAGTGATCTACCCATGAGCAGGTTGAAGCTGTGGTAACACATAGTGGAGGACCGAACTGGTTGACGTTGAAAAGTCTTCGGATGACTTGTGGGTAGGGGTGAAAGGCCAATCAAACTCGGAGATAGCTCGTACTCCCCGAAATGCATTTAGGTGCAGCATCGTGTTAAATAAAACAGAGGTAGAGCTACTGATTGGATGAAGGGGTTTCATTACCTACTGATTCCTGACAAACTCCGAATGCTGTTATTATGTTTCACGGTAGTGAGGGCATGGGTGCTAAGGTCCATGTCCAAGAGGGAAACAACCCAGATCA